>JBDTAD010000115.1:0-10898 GCA_039924815.1 Lacisediminihabitans sp. | reverse complement strand
CAGCGGGATGCAGAGGGTGAGCGCGGTCACGGCCACAAAGAGACCGTTCTGGGTGATCTGGTCGAGGAACGCCGGCCCGCGACCCGCGGTACGCGACGACGAGGTCACGCGCACAGCGACCGCGATCAGGATCGGAACGGCCGCGAGGGCCGCGAGCATCGCCCAGGTTCTGCGGCGTCTGAACAGCACGCTCAATTCGGATGCCATGAGCGCCAGTCCGGACGCTCGCACTCTGCGCCGCCCCGCCTCGTCACTCGACAACGTCGAACCCCTCACCGGTGAGTTCAACAAACCTGTCCTCCAGACTGGAGTTTTCTACCGTGAAGCCACGCACCCGCACTCCCCCTGCGACGAGCGCGGAGACGATGTCCTCCGGCGCGACGACCGAGTCATGCGTTGATACGGTCACGAGGGCGGTGGGGGCGTCCTGGGCTGCGTGACCTACCTGCCCGGCCTTCGCCGCGGTGGACGGCTCGTCCACTACTAGCCCGAGCCCCGCGAGCACCCGACCCGCGGCTGCGACATCCGGCGTGCGCAACCGCAACTGGGATTCACCGCTGCGCCGCAGCTCATCAATGGTCCCCTGCGCTACGAGCGCACCCGCGCTCATCACGCCGACGTGGGTGCAGATCTGTTCGATCTCGGCGAGAAGGTGACTGGACACGAACACCGTGGTGCCCTCCTCTGCCAAAGACCGCACGAGGTTTCGCACCTCCCGTGTGCCTTGAGGGTCGAGCCCGTTGGTGGGTTCGTCCAGCACCAGCAACTCACGCGGAGACAACAATGCGTTCGCTATGCCGAGGCGCTGCTTCATCCCGAGCGAGTACGCGCGCACCTTCTTACCCGCGGCATTGGTCAGACCAACCCGGTCGAGCGCCTTGTCCACGCGCGCACGGCGGCTCGCGGAGGTGACAAAGCGGTCGGCCGTGTCGAGCCGATGCAGGTTCGCGGTGCCGCTGAGAAACGGGTAGAAAGCCGGACCCTCCACCAGCGCACCGACTCGCGGCAAAACATCGGTGAGACGACGAGGCATCTCTTCACCGAGCATCCGAATTTCACCGCTTGTTGCGGATGCCAGTCCGAGCATCATGCGGATGGTCGTGGTCTTGCCGGAACCGTTTGGTCCGAGAAAGCCGAAGACTGCTCCCCGCGGAACGGCCAGATCGATGCCGGCGACCGCGGCGTGATGCCCGAAATGCTTGGTCAGCGCGTGTGTTTCTATCGCCAGCTCGGCTGAGGCGCCGACTGTCGTCACTGGCCGACCGTTGTCACTGGCCCGCAGCCGCGGCCTGCAGCAGAGCGAGCGGAACGGCGCCGACGAACACGCGACCGTCGTTCTCCAGCAGGACGTTTACGAGGGTGGTCGAGAGCACGCGGCCGCCGGGAACTGCCCTGGTCGCCTGGCTAAGAGTCGGAGAACTGAACAGACTCGACGAAACCGTTCCGGCAGGCAGTTGCAGGATCGAACTCCAGCCCGTGCCGGACACGAGGTGTTGCGGCTTCGTGGCACTGGCGTGCGTGCCGTTCGCATCAGGCTTCTTCAGCGTCGGCTGCTTCACACTCTGCTGCTTGACCGTGGCACCAGCCGGTGGGGTGAAGGTGAAGAGGCTGGCGGCAGGCTTTTCGAGAGTGAGCGTGGAGAACGCCACCTGCAATGCCGGAGTGTTCTGCCCGTGCGCGTAGACGTCGACGCGCAGCGGCATCCCGGTCGCAGAATCGACTGCTATCGACACGGAACCGACTAGCGTGTCGGAGGCCCTCGGGGTGAGCACGAGATCGTACGCCGTGCGACCTGCCACCGAGACGTTCTGATCGACGCTCACCTTGGTGCTGGGGTCGATGCCCGCCAGCAGCCGTTCGGCCAGCTGCGCGGGAGTCTGCACTTCACCGGGAGCCCGGGATGCCCCGCCGGTCTCGGTCTTCGCTGGCAGCGTGAGATGGGTCGCGGTCTTGTCCTTCGAGTTGTACAACCAGACGTCGTTACCGTGGCGGACCACGTCTCGTTCGGCGAGGGAATCCATCACCTGCACTCGCTCATTGCTCGGGCCGTCGACGTAGACGCGGGCTGTATGCGAGCCGGTGAGGAGCTCGAGTATGGAGGTCGCATCCGCGTTGGATCCTGGACCGGTCGTCGGCAATTGCGGTAGGCCCAGATCGGAGGTCTGCTCGACGGTGCCGGAAAATGCGCGAACGGTGCTCTGCTGCACCATCACGAGAAGCTGCTCGGGGGTCTTCGCGGGCAGGATGACGGCGGCCCCAGCCTGCAGCGGAATCGCCAGAACGCCGACGGCAACGATGGCCACTCCGGCCGGTAGCCACTTGAGCCAGGAACGCTTCACTGGTCTCGCCCCACAGCACTGCACCTCATCACTTGACACTACGCTTCGAACGTCTGAGCCACATCAGCGTTTGCCGTGAAGATAAAGGGCGCGCTGGCCCGGTAAAAAAGGACTCCTCGCGCACCCCGCGCAGAAACACAGCCCCGGTTACCCGCGCACACAGGGAAAGAAAAGGACTCCTCGCGCACCCGCCAGAGCCCGGTTACCCTTGCTACGTTTCCGTCCTGGGGGAGTTGGCCTGGATGGCGCCACGCGAGGAGCCGTGGATAGTTTACAGGGCTATCGTGAATGCATGACATCTCAGCCCATCGAACTCAGCATTCCCACCGACCTCGGTCTCGTCGCACAGGAGAGCGAAGGCTGCGGTTGCGGCGGCTGCAACTGTCAGGCGTAGTACGTAACGCAGGATCAGGTGCAACACGCCGCGTAAAACTGCCAAATAATTCGGCGCGTCGCAATTCATCCTGTTGTAGCGACCGTTGAGGCTCGGCGCCCGCCCCCTACCGGGTGACGTGGATGATGCCGGATGCGCCCTTTTCGGCATCCGACATGATGTGGCTGATGAAGGAGTAGTCGCCGGGTTCAGGGAAGGTGAGTTCTACGAAGCCGCCCTGCGCGGGTTGCAAGGCGAGTGTCTGGGATCCGCCGGTGCCGGTGCTTCCGCCATTGCGCAGCAGATAGTCACCCTCGAAGAAGACGGTGTCGAACTGTCCGCCGACAATATGGAAGGAGCTCGGGCGGTTGGGTCCGGCATCCATCACCCAGATCCGCACCTTTTCACCGGCCTTCACCGTGATCGGGTCGTAGCGGTACTGGTTCGCATAACCGTTGAAGGTGACCAGGTCCGGCATCTCGGTCTGAACTCTGGAGTAGTCGGCGATCGCCTTTTGTGCGCCCAGGTAGTATTCGCCCTGCACGAGAACGAATTCCTTGCTCACCGGGGTGAGGTCGGGTGGATCGATGATTACCGCTCCGTACATGCCGTTCGCGATATGCAGCGACATGGGCATGGTCGCGCAGTGGTAAAGCCAGATTCCCGAGCGGGTCGCGGTGAACTTGTATTCAAGCGACTTCCCCGGCGCAAGCTCGCGCATGGGGACGTTGGGCGAGAGAGTGCCCGCGTGGAAGTCGATCGAATGACTCATATTGCCGTCGTTCACCAGCGTCACATCGAATATGTCGCCGACCTTGCCGTGCAGGGTCGGGCCGGGAGCCGTGCCGTTGTAGGTCCATAGGTCCTGAATGATGCCGGGCGCGACGGCACGCTGAACGTCAGAAACGGTCAGCGTAAGTTTGTGCACGGTTGCGGATGTCGCCGGCAGCAGCGTGGCATCGCGCGCGACGAATCCCTTGCCCGGGCTCTTCTGCAGGTCGATATCTTTGGCCGCGGAAGGCCCGTCCGCGGTGCCGCCCATTCCGGGCATGTTCGCCATCTTGTGGCCGCCGTTACTGCCGGAGCCCTTGGCCTTCGAAGCGTCGGCCGACGCCGGTCCACCAGTAGCCACAATGTTCATGACCATGCCCAGAAGGCGATGCCCCGCAACGGAACACCATCCGTCGATATTGGTGCCGATCACCCCAGCATCCACCGTCGCGCTCTTACCCGGAGACAAGCGACCGGACGTGACGCCGGTGGCGAGGGTGAGGTCGTGGATCTGATTGTCGATATTGGTGACTTTGATCACGAGCTTGTTGCCGATCGGTACCCGAACCGTGCTCGGCGAAAAGCGCATGTCCTTCATGACCATCTTCACGGTGGTGGTCTGCCCTGTGGCGGCCACTCCGCCGGTGGGAACACCGATCGAGAGGCCGGTGGCGGCGGGGTCAAGCGTGACCCCGAGCGTCATCGCGAGGATGAGCGCGCCGGCAGCCACGACGAGAGAACCACTGTGCCGTTTGGGCGCCGTCGACGGGGCATCCGTGCGCACCATCGCATCCGCACCGCTCGGTGCCTTGCGCGTGGCGAGCACCGCCCGCACGGCGAGCGGTAAGAAGCTCACCAGCACCGCGAAGACCAGGAACGACATCACGACGCGCACCAGGCTCGATGTGGGTAGGAGGTAGATCACAATGCCGAGGTTCAGCACGACCGCGCGGAACATGCCGCCCCGGTTGAGCTCGATCGCGGAACGGCGAGCGGCTTCCGGCCCTCCACCTAGCACGACGGGCAGCAGGTAACTGAGGGCACCCAGCAGGATCTGGGCTGCAAATCCCACAGCGAGCGGTCCGACCAACCAGGCGAGCCGATCATCCGCTACCGCCCAGGTCGGCGCCGTGGCAACCAGGATGCCGAGCCCGAGCGAGCTGACCACGAACCAGACCATCGCCGCGGCGAGGCTCCACGCCGCAAAGCTCGATCTGGTCGCCTTGCGAGCTTGAGCGGTCGCTTCGACCAGCACGATGACGATACCCGCGACGTAGACGACCATCGCGGCGGCGATCCCTGCGCGAAGGTCGGCGAGGCAGAACGCTCCATAGAGCAGCACGCCGCCGCACATCAACACGAGGGCGCTTCTCGCTGTGCCGTTCGTCGCGTCGGATGCCCTGGCGCCGAGCACGGTCGGCCAGAGCAGAATGAAGGTACCCACCACCGTGACGCCCACCCAGCCGAGCAGGTTGAAGCCGATGTGCGCCGGGAACAGCCGGTCGTGCACTGCAGCGGGCAGCGTGGTGTTCGCCATGATGATGCCGAGCGTGACCCCGACGACGAGGAACACTGCCGCGGCAATGTAGAACCGCACGAGCGGGGCGAATCGGGCGGGAAGCCTGCCGCGCATCTGGAGTGAGAGGCTCGTGGCATGGGCGAGAACCACCACGCCGACGAGGCTGCCGCCGGCCAGAACCAGGGGCCACCATCCGGTGACGATGCCCACGACCACTAGCACGGCACCCACCGTGTGACCGAGCAGACGGATGCCGTGGAAAACGCGCCCTCCCGGCGCCGGCCTCCGCAGCAGAGAGTCTGCAAAGTGCTGGCTCCAGATGAGAATTGCCGTGGTGACGGCACCGAGCAGAAGCAAGTGCACCATAAGCCAGGTGCCGGATGCGATGAAACGGTGCACGAACACGATCACGCCGGCGGCAACGAGCCACCCCGCGACAAGCCCGTTCATCAGCAGGTACCAGCGCCTGCGAGTCAGCATTCCGCTCACTGCGCTGGAGATTCTGGAGTGGTGGTGCCCGGTTCCTCGGCCTGTCTCGCCGCTTGGGCCAACCTCAGGGCGGATGCCGCTCCCGGTGCGCGCTTGAGCGGGTTCTTCTTGGGTGGGCCCATGATCACCGACATGATGGCGAGCACCACAAATAGCAGCAGAGCGGTCTCGTTGAGCGCACCGCCCCATTGCACGGCGACGGGAAGCTCACGCAGGTCCCCCACCACTCGAAGGATGATCGAGACGTGCAAGAGCAGAACTGGAATGCCGAGGAACGGTCGGTAGGGCAAAGGCTTCCGCAGTACGGCCGGGAGGATGACGGGCGCGTGCGCCATGATCATCGAGATCACAAAGCCGAGGAACACCGAGTGCACCACGGCGTCATACGCCCAGCCGGACTCCACCCGCCCCATAAACAGCCAGATACCCGCCGCGACGAGGAGCCAGATGTAGCCACTCAGTAGGCACGCCGCCATGTAGCGCGGCAAACCGGTGGAGCGCACCAAGCGCATGGCGACATCGAAGCGGAACAGCCATGCCACCAGAGCGATGAGGGAGAGCGACAGCAGAGGATACGCGACGGCAGGCCACAGCGGACTCAGCGAAGCTGCCGCCGCTAGCGCAATGGCAACTCCGAGCCCCAGTCGCTCGACCCCGATCGTCACCAGGGGCGAAATGCGCGCAAGTTCGAGCCGCTCGCCCGCAATGGTGAGTACGAGAAAAGACACCATGCCAGGAACGAGGGATGCCACGGCCGTGCCGCTGAGCCACAGTACAGTCGCCGAGAGCCCCGAGAGAGCACCGAGCACCTGGATGGCCGTGGCCGCCGCCGCCTGCCGCCGCCAGACCACGAAATAGATGCCGAGCAGCGCGGCCATGCCGACGATGAGCATCGACTTGCCCACCTCGACCGGCAGGGGGGACAGCATGACCAGGCTGCCGAGCGCCAAGAGGGCTGGGGCCAAGAACCCCCACCAGCGGCGAGCCGCGACGGCTCGTTCCAAAACTATGAAGGTTCCGACAAATCCGAACACCATGAGGGGGGCGTGCAATTGCGGCAGTCGCTCGAGCGTGAGCGGGGCCTGCAGCCCAAGCAAGAGGAGCGCAGCATCCAGTCCAAGAAGGAGTGCGATACCCCCGGGAATAAGAAAAGCGAGCCGTACAATCGAACGGTCTAGGACAGGTCTGGAAGACGAAGAAGCGCTGAACGCACTACCCGTCGACCGCACGGGTGAAGTCACTCTTCGATCGTACTGCGGCAGCTGAAACGACGGGCCGGAGTCATCCCGTATGCTTTACGTTGGTTCCTGTAATGAATGACACGGGAACGGCCAGGAGAATTCGCCTAGTGGCCTATGGCGCACGCTTGGAAAGCGTGTTGGGTGCAAGCCCTCGGGGGTTCGAATCCCCCATTCTCCGCCAATTTTTTGCCTTATATTTGCTGGGTCTTCGGGCTTTTTGAGTCTCGAAATCGAGGTGAGCTGCCCATACTTGTTCTGGCACGACGACAGAAGACCGGCAAACCGACTGTCGATTTTCGATGAAACTCATCGGCCAAACGCTTATTCCATGGGTTCGCTGACACCGCCAGGTTCAACGACTTGAAGCGGTCAGCGTGATCTGAGTTGCGAGGGCGTACGCCTGCGGACGGTCGTTCTTGTCGGCAACAAATACTCGGCCGATAAGTAAGGCAACGCGATGTGGCACGTCGATACGTGTCATGCCAGCGGGTGTGGCTCCCTGCCAGTCGCGCTTGCAGAGGAAGAAGTTGCCGGAGCCGGTTCCGGTGGTTCGTTTACCCACGTAGGCGAAGTTCGCGCCTGATGTCGGATCTGTGAACTGCACGCTGTAATAGCGACCTTTGGTGTCGGGCACATGGAGTATTCGTGGCCCGCTGGTGACGTCAAGCCACCCGCCGACGTAGAGCACATCATCGGTACCCGTCGCGATGACACTGCCAGCCGATGCCGACTGCGACGAGCTCTCGGGCACGGCGTAAAGGGTGTTCACGGGAATGGGGCCGCCACCCAATCCGCGTTTTGTGAAGATCCGTTTGAAACCGCCGACAGTTATCCGCGGCCAGAAGTAGATGAAGACGAATGCTCCCGCAGTCCAGACCACGGCCGCGACGACCGCGAGGAGCACGATCGCTTTCACGCCGCCGCTTGCCACTCGCGAATAAATGACCCACGCGAAGATCACGAGAATGACGACTGTTACAGGGACACTGTGCTTGAGGATGAGGCGATTCATTTCGATACCTCCACCACCGGAGGCACTTTGTATTCGCCGTCCTTGACGGATGGCCCTGGCAGGTAAGCGCGAAGCATGAGCTTGAACCCACCGGATGGCGTCGCCAACCAGTTGGGCGCGGCGCCAACCGGCCTTGTCGACTGCAGGGTGATGTCGACTGAGCCATCCGCGTTCTTCACGAGCCCGGCGTTGCTGCCAACACTCGAGGGGCCCGCCTGGTTGGCGGCAATGTAGCCGGTGTGGTCCGTCGCGGTAAGGGACCAGAACGCGTCGTTGGGTGGAAGCTCGTCGACCGCGAAATGTAGACCGTAGGTCTGGGCGCCGCTAAGCCGTTCGCCCGCCTCGTCTTTGGTCGCGGTCCAGTAAGCGGCCTCCTCGAACACGTTCACGACAGGAAGCGACTTCTGCAGCGCAGCCCGCACGAGGAGACCGGAACCTGGGTGGCCAGCATCGCGGATCGCGCTCCAGCCATTGACCGTCTCGGTCTGACCCTTCGCCACGGCATTGAGGACCAACACCGTCGTCAGGTACGCGAAAGTGAGACCGATGATCACGCCCTGCACAACACCGGAATCGGCAATCCAGGTGACGAAGCCGCTCATGAGGGCCACCGCATCACAGAACGCCCGTCCTGAAAAGAACGACAACCGTGACGATCGCCGCGACGACCAACACGAGAATCGACCAGCCTTGCCAGGTGTAGGGCCGGAATCCGATCCCAGTCTGATTTCGCCCGAACCAGCGTTTGCGCGTTGTCGCCATTTTGCATCCCCATCGTGAACGAGATCGTGTTACTCCAAACAGAGTAGTTCTAACGCAACTAGAATAATAGTGTGTTCGTTCTCATCGACCCAACGGCGACGACGCCGGTGTTCTCGCAGATCGAGGTGTCGATCGCAACCCAGATCGCGACGGGAACCATCGCGACTGGCGAACGTCTGCCCGCCGCAAGAGCACTCGCCGAGGTGCTCGGCGTCAACGTGCACACCGTGCTGCGGGCATACCAGGGACTCCGCGACGAAGGCCAAGTCGAGCTGCGGCGCGGACGAGGCGCGGTCGTCGTTGGGGTGCCGACCGCTGACGACGTCCGTGAAGCAGTTGCGCGAGTGGCGATCGAGGCGAAGGCCGCGGAAATCCCGATCGGCACGCTTCTGGCGCTCGTCCGAAAGGAATACGAATCGTGACCGCTCGTGTCGTCGACCACTCCGAGGCCCGCCGAGCAGCGCTCATTGCGGCAATCTGGGTTCCTCTCGCGGTAGTCATCATTTCTGAAGCCGCGATACTTATCGTTGGCGCGACGGGCAAGTCGCAACTCATCGTCCACTGGGGGCCCGGTTCGGGACGATACGGCCCGTGGTGGACGTATGCCATCCTTGTTGCCGCGATCGGATTCCCGGTGATTGCCTTCATGGGCTTCTTCATCGCCCGAGCAACTCGGATGGCAGGAATGAACGCGTGGATCCCTGCCATCGCGATCGCCGTCACCGTCTTCCACGCCCTTGGCTTGGGGGTTGGATCCGTCGTCCTCAACGCGTCTCCGCTCGCCCCCGCGCTCCCACTCGCAGGTGGTGCGGTCCTTGCCATTGTCGCCGCCCTGCTGACGTGGCGGTTACTTCCACTCGAGGCCGCCGCGGACTCTGCCGTTCAGGCGGCAGACAGACTCCCCGTCAAGGCGGGCGAAGTTGCCGCATGGACCGGAAAACTGGATCTTCCGGCATGGTTCGTATCCCTCATTGCCGGCATTGCGGCAATTCTCGTCGGACTCGGTGTACTGCTAGTTCTGACCAGAGGCTGGCATATATGGCCGGTATTTTTCGCACCTACAGTACTGTTCCTCGTGATCCTTCTGACCGCTCAGTTCTCGGTCACAGCAGGGCCGCGCGGATTTGTGGTCCGCTCCGCGATTGGCTGGCCGCGCCTGAGCGTTCCGGTGTCCGAGCTTGCGAAGGCTGGGGTCGTTGCGGTCGATCCACTGGCCGATTTTGGCGGCTGGGGTATTCGCTGGGTTGTCGGTCCGAGCCGTAAAGGACGGTGGGGAGTCGTCACCCGCCGAGGACCGGGTCTCGAGGTGGTCCGCTCAGACGGCAGGTCCATTGTTGTCACCGTTGATGACGCCGGAACCGCTGCTGCCATTCTCGAGACCTATGTGAAACAGCGGGACGCCTAAAAACCCCAAAACTGAGCGAATTCGAATGACTTTTTAGCTGAATGTCTGGCGTCGAAATCCGCGGAAAATCAGCCAAATCGGCCTCGAGTCAGCTCTATCTGAGCGAAGCCTTTTAGCTCGAATTCCCCATTCTCCGCCGGGGAGCTTAGGCGGTAGTGCCGGTCGCGCCCGGCAGAAGCAGAAGTTTTCCCCGCGCATTACCACCCAGGCTGATCTCGAGAGCGGTGCGCCAATCTTCAAGTGGGTACATGCCAGCGATCGGGATGCGAAACTCTCCGGCGGCTGCAAGCTGTGCGAACTCGGCGAGACCGTCGGGCCGCTCGGTTGGACCGTCTTTGATGGTGCTGCGCACGCCCAGCTCCGCCGCCGCAGCGAAGTCTGAAATGGTCATGACGTTCTTCGGATCCCCGCCAACAATCTCGATGAGTTCGGGCAGCACGCCGCCAACCGGGGCGGTGTCGATGGCGAGATCGACGGTGCCGCCATTGAGCGCGATGACCCGCTGAACCATGCCATCTCCGTACGTGGTGACTATGGCACCGATGGCTCGGAGCTGGTCGGCATATGTCTCGCCAGCAGTCGCGATGACCTTCATTCCTCGAGCGAGCGCGATCTGGACGGCCGTGAATCCGATGGTGGTTCCCGCGCCATGGACCAGGATGCTCTTGTCGGCGTCTAGTCCAAGCGCTGACAGGTGCCAGTATGCGGTGTCGAGAGCCATTGGCAGCGTGGCCGCCAGCGCGAGATCGAGGCCATCGGGCACGAGTATCCAGCGGTTCATGATGGCGTGATCGGATGCGCCACCGGTCGGGCCGCCGGCCCAGTCTGAGGATCCGAGCACGTGGTCTCCCACGGCGACATCCGTCACTCCCTCCCCGACGGCCTCGACCGTGCCAGAGACGTCGATGCCGATGCCGCGTGGAAGCGTCCCCGGAAACAGCCCGCGACAGAGCGCCCAGTCGGCTGGTGCCAACCCGCTCGCATAGA
>JBDTAD010000114.1:0-2343 GCA_039924815.1 Lacisediminihabitans sp. | reverse complement strand
GGAGAGCTAACGATAACCCGCTTGTTAAGGGTTACACCATACCCGCGATAGAGGGGTACAACGCGGGCGCCTTCGCCGGGCGGGCGCTCACATCTCGCGCGGAGCAGCAAGAGCAAGCTGCGCTGCGAAGACACCGCGATCGCGGCTGACGATCTGTGCACGCCCTGCGGCGGAGGCGCGCGCCTTCACCTTTCCGATGAGCTGACCCTCCTCTGGATTGCCGCTCAACAGGATCCCGGTTGTGCCGAGATCGGTGAGTCTCTGGATGATCGGGTCGTAGCTCGCCCGGCTGGCACCACCGGCACGCCTCGTAAGGATCACGTGCAGGCCGAGGTCGCTGGCTTGGGCGAGCAACGGCGCAAGCGGTGCGAGCGGGTTCCCCTGAGAAGTTGCCACCAGGTCGTAGTCATCGACGAGGATGAAGCCCTCTGCGCCGGTCCACCATGAGCGGGCGCGCAACTGCTCGGAGTTGACATCCGGACCAGGAATGCGCCCCCGGAAGAACGCGGCGAGCTCGGCGATTCCGTCGGTGGCGAGGTCGTGTGCGGTGAGGTATGCCCCGAGATATTCCTGCGGCACATCGCCGAGCAGTGCACGCCGGTAGTCGACCACGAATATTTTTGCCTGCGCGGGCGTGTAGAGGCGCATGATTTCGTCGGCGTAGGCCCGCAGCATCGAGGACTTGCCGGAATCCGCGTCACCGTAGAGATAGAGGTGCGGCTCTTGCCGTGGGTCGAGTCCGAAGGGTGCGAGTTCTGCCTCGTCGATGCCGATCAGGATGGTGCCAGTGTCGGCCGGAGCCAGAGCCCGCACCTCGTCGAGCGTGATGCGCTCTGGCAGCAGGCGCAGTTTCGGTCCGGCTTCACCGGTCCAGGCCGCACTGACCTTGGCGATCAGGTCATCGACGCCGTGAGCCAGTGTGGAGCTGTCACCCGAGCCGTCAATGCGCGGAAGCGCAGTGAGCATCTGCAATCGGCTCGGCGCGAGGCCGCGACCGGGCATCGACATGGCCACATTGGCCGCGGCCTTGCGGTCGATCTCAGAGTCTGCGGCATCGCCGAGCCGAAGCTCGAGCTTGGTGCCGATGAGGTCTTTGATGTTGGCGCGCAGTTCGAGCCAGCGAGATGCCGTGATGATGACGTGCATACCAAAGGTGAGCCCGCGGGCGGCGAGCGCCTGCACGTCGGCTTCAAGGTTCTCAAACTCGCTGCGCAGGGTCGCCCAGCCGTCAATGATGAGGAAGACGTCACCGTAGCCGTCGTCTGCACTCCCGGCGGCACGACGCTGCCGATAGGTCTCGATCGAATCGATGCCCTGCTGGCGAAAGTAGACCTCGCGCTTGTTGACGATGCCGGTGATTTCGGCAATCGTGCGTCGCACCACATCCGGTTCTGAACGAGTAGCGAGACCGCTCAGGTGTGGGAAGTCCTGCAGTCCGGCAAAACTGCCGCCACCGAAGTCGATGACGTAGAACTGCACTTCGCGCGGCGTGCTGGTGAGCGAGAGGGCGACCATGGTGCTGCGGGCGAGAGTGCTCTTTCCGCTCAGTGGCCCACCGACAATGGCCATGTGCCCGGCCGCGCCGCCCAGCGATACGGTGAGCGATTCCCTGCGCTGCTCGAGCGGGATGTCGACGATGCCGAGCGGCACGGTGAGTGAACCGGCCGCTCGCCAGCGCGCCGAAATCAGTCCGAGCTGCTGGTCTACCGCGAGGTCGGGCATGAGCTGGTCGAGGGATGCGGGAGTGAGCAGCGGGGGCAGCCAGACCTGATGGGCGGCCGGGCCTCGCCCGCTCATCCGCTCGACTGCGATCTCGAAGGTGCTGCGCTTTTCTTCGGGCTCGGCGACGGCCTGAGCGACAAGGTCCTGCTCTGGCTCTGGTTCCACGGCGCGACGAACCGCTGAGGCGGTGAACAGTTCGACGCTGGACGCTGCGTTACCGCTGGCACCACTGGCGATCGAACGGGTGCGGTTCTTCGGCGACCCCGAAACGTAGGCGGCCCGAAACTGGGTCATCGTTTCGGTGTCTGACTTCAAGAAGCCCATTCCGGGCTGGGGCGGCAGGTGGTAAGCATCCGGCACGCCGAGCACCGCGCGCGACTCGGCCGCAGAGAAGGTGCGCAGACCGATCCGGTACGACAGGTGGGAGTCGAGTCCGCGGAGCTTTCCCTCTTCGAGGCGCTGGGATGACAGCAGCAGGTGCACCTGCAGCGAACGGCCAAGGCGACCGATGTTCACGAAGGTTTCGACAAAGTCGGGCTTCGCCGAGAGCAGCTCTGAGAACTCGTCGGCGACGATGAGAAGGGCGGGAAGTGGGGCGAGGTCTGTGCGGCCACCGCGACG
>JBDTAD010000113.1:0-2256 GCA_039924815.1 Lacisediminihabitans sp. | reverse complement strand
CACCCGTGGGATGCCGGAGGTCACCGAGGTCACGACACTCGCGGGCGACGAAGCGCGGATGCTGCGACTGGCCGCGGGACTCGAGGTCGCATCCGAACATCCGCTCGGTCGCACCATTGTCGCGGCTGCGGAGCATCGCGGGCTCGCCGTCGATCGCTCCCCCGAGCAAGTCGACGTGATCAAGGGCGGCGGGATACGAGGGCTAGTCGACGGCCACCGGGTTGCCGTGGGATCGCGGCGCGTCCTCGCCGACGCCGGTGCCAGCCTGCCAGACGACGCGGCTGCGCACGCCGAAGAACGGGAGCGCGCTGGCAGCACGGTCGTGTTCGTTGTGCTCGATGGCAGCCTTGCCGGGATCATCTCCATAGCCGACCAGGTGCGGCCCGACGCCGCCGCGGCGATCGCTGCTCTTCGCGACCGCGGCATCACCCGGTTCGTCATGCTCACCGGCGACAACCGCCATACCGCGCAGCTTGTCGCCGCAGAATTGCGCATTGATGAGGTGCATGCCGAGATGCTCCCCGCCGACAAGGTGCGCGCAGTGACCGAACTCAAAGAGTCCGGGCGCAGAGTGGCCATGATCGGCGACGGCATCAACGATGCCCCCGCAATCATGACGGCTGACGTCGGCATCGCGATGGGTGCCGGAACCGACATTTCCCTTCAGACGGCGGATGTCATCCTGATCAGCAACCGCTTCGACCAGCTTGTACACGCGTACTCGCTGTCACGCGCGACGGTGCGCAACATGAAACAGAACACTGTCATCGCCATCGGAACCGTTGTCATCCTCTTGGCGGGAGTGCTCGCACAACTGGTTTTCATGGCCACAGGGATGCTTGTGCACGAGGCAAGCGTGCTCATCGTAATTCTCAATGCGGTGCGGCTCGTGCGCTACAAGATCAGGCACTAAAGCTGAGCCTGCGCAGTCCCTGAGTCTGTCGAAGAGAACTCATCGCTTCGACAAGCTCAGCGACCGTTCGCTACAACACCTTGGAGAGAAACGCCTTGGTGCGCTGGTGCTGCGGATTACCGAGCACCTCATCGGGGTCCCCAGCCTCGACGACAACGCCACCGTCCATGAACACGAGCGAGTCCGCCACTTCACGGGCAAAGCCCATTTCGTGGGTGACAACGATCATCGTCATCCCGGATGCCGCCAGCGCCTTCATAACGTCCAGCACCTCACCAACAAGCTCGGGGTCGAGCGCCGAGGTCGGCTCGTCGAAGAGCATGAGCTTCGGATCCATGGCCAGCGCGCGAGCAATCGCGACACGCTGCTGCTGACCGCCTGAAAGGTGTGCCGGGTACGCATCCGCCTTGTTGCCAAGGCCGACCCGCGCCAGGAGTTCCTTACCTCGGGCAACCGCTGCATCCTTCTTGATGCCCTTGACCCGCATGGGCGCCTCGATGATGTTCTCGAGCGCCGTCATATGGGGGAAAAGGTTGAAACGCTGAAACACCATGCCGATGTCACGCCGCTGGCGTGCAGCCTCTTTGGGCTTCAGCTCATAGAGCTTGTCGCCGCGCTCCTCGTAGCCGACCAGAACTCCGTCGACCGTGAGCCGACCGGCGTTGACCCGCTCGAGGTGGTTGATGCAGCGCAGAAATGTCGACTTGCCCGAACCACTCGGCCCAACCAGGCACAGCACCTCACCACGGTTGACCGTGAGCGAGATGCTCTTCAAAACCTCGTTGGAACCGAAGCTCTTCGACACGCAATCCGCGTGCACCATGGGAACGTCAGTCGTTGGCTGCAGTGTCATCCTTTGCCTCCCTCGCTCCTATCAATCTCAACAGCGGGCATCGCACCGGTGACGAGCGCGACGCTGTCGGTGTCGTTTCCGCTCTTCTTATCCGGGCGAGCTTGGCCCACTCCCCGCGAGAAGCGCTTCTCGAGGAAGTACTGGCCGATCATCAAGATCGTGGTGAACAACAGGTACCAGGCAGATGCAACAAGCAACAGAGGCACGGGGTCGTAAATCGCTACTGAGATGTCTCTAGCGCGGCCATACAAATCAAAGCTGTACGGGATGGCCGCAACCAAAGACGTGGTCTTCAGCATCGAGATGACCTCGTTGCCGGTCGGCGGGATGATGATGCGCATCGCCTGAGGAATGATGACCCGGCGCATGGTCTTGATCCACGACATGCCGAGAGCAGTCGAGGCTTCCTCCTGACCGGGGTCAACCGAGAGGATGCCGGCGCGCACGATCTCCGCCATGTACGCGGCTTCGTTGAGCGACAGTCCGATCA
>JBDTAD010000112.1:0-3089 GCA_039924815.1 Lacisediminihabitans sp. | reverse complement strand
ATGGAGATAATCGCGCTCGCCACGATGACTTCGACGAGGGAGAGGCCCGCGTCGCGTATCGATTCTAAACGCGAGTGTTCAATGACTGTTTTCACGTGGCCCCCCTTCCGACCGTGAGCGTGCATTCGCGCTTGAGCGTGAAACCCGGTAAACAGCAATTGCGGGACGCCACCGAAGCGGCGTCCCGCAATCCCAATCGCCTAGTTACCTGGACCGGTGATACTTCCTGTCGTTAGCGTGTATGTATGACCTGCACCACTGTTCGAGTTAATGCCTGTGATGACGTACGCGCTGCCTGAAACTGAGGTCAAAGTGAGCGTATTTCCAGAAGTCAGATTCAAGCCGTAACTACTCTGCAGGAGAGCGATAGTCATGGCCGGTGTACCTGCATAGGATCCATTATTCGCGGTTGAGTATGACGCAGCAGCGATGGCAGCGTTGCCAAGGTCAGACTTGACTGAGGCATCCCAGGCATTCTGGCGCTGGTTAAGGAAGACCGGAATGGCGATTGCGGCGAGGATGCCGATGATGATGATGACAACCATGAGCTCGATGAGGGTGAAGCCCTTGTCGTTCTCGCCGTTCTTAAGTTCAGCGTGACGCTTGGCAATCGCGCTGTTGAATGTTCGGATCATTGTGTTCCTGTCTTGTCGAATGTGAAAGATGAGGTGGCCCCCATAAGCTCGACCCCCTGGCTAAAGCATGCCCCGCTTGTACCCCGATAAGAATCCCGTAAACGGGGGGTTTTCTGCCGTGACACACCCCCAGTTGGAGGGTGTACCCCTTGTGCCCTAATGAATGTGGCCGTAAATATCGAAGATCGGCATGTAGAGCGCAACGATCATGCCGCCAATAAGAACGCCAATCACGGCGATCATGATCGGCTCGATGAGCGCGGTCAACTGCTCCGTCATTGACTCCACCTCTTGATCGTAGAAGTCGCTGACCTTGTGCAGCATCGTCTCGAGCGCTCCGGAATCTTCACCGACCGCGATCATCTGGGTCACCATGGACGGGAATACCTTCTCTTTGGCAAGCGGTTCGGCAATCGTCGAACCGTTGCGCACGGCCTCACCGGCCCGAGTAAGCGCACTCTCGATTACCCAATTGCCGGAGGTTGCACCGACGACTTGAAGCGCCCTGAGGATAGGCACGCCAGAGCCCACCATTGTGGCCAGATTGCGGGTGACCCGCGCAATGGCCACCTTCTTCATCAACTCACCGAAGACCGGCATGCGCAGACGAAGTGGATCGACCACTCGCCGCACCTTCAGCTCGTTCTTGCTCTTCTTCCACCAAATAGCCAAAGCGATGCCGCCAACCACCACGATGGGGCCGATAAACACCATTCCGTGCGACAGGTCAACCAGAAATTGCGTCGGCAGCGGAAGCTTCGCTCCCATCTGGGCGAACATTTTCTCAAACACCGGAACGATAAAGATGAGCATCGCGGCCACAGAGATGATGGCGATGACCAGCACCACAATCGGGTAGCTGAGCGCCGCCTTGATCTGGCCGGTGAGCTTGACTTCGGCCTCAAAGTTGTTGGCTACGGATTCAAGCGCACCCTCGAGGAATCCGCCGACCTCGCCCGCCCGGATGAGATTGAGCATGAGAGGAGGGAACTCGCGAGTGTGCTTGCCCATCGCGTCAGAGAGAGACTTGCCCGCCTCGACGTCACCGCGAACCGTTGTGAACACCTGCGCGAGAGTCTTGTTCTCCGTCTGCTCACTGATGATCGCCAGAGTGCGCAGCAGAGAGAGCCCCGCAGCAACCATGGTCGCCATCTGTCGCGTGACAACCGCAAGATCTTTCGGTTTGACGCCCTTGGTAAACCCGCCGAGATTGATCTCACGATTCAACCCGGTGCCCGCACCCGCAGAGCCTATGGTGACCGGTGACAGCCCCATGGTGCGCAGCCGTGTCACTACGACGGACTCGCTCTGTGCCTCCATCTTGCCCTTGACCAGCTTGCCGCCGGCATCCCGGCTGGTGTAGGCGAAGGTCTGCGCGCTAGACACTTAGTACCCACCACTCATGCTGCGGGTATCGAAGCTGTAGCTCGGTGTTGCCGTGGGATGACCGCCGCTCTGCACGAGGCGTTTGAACGAATCCAGGTCGTGCACCTTCTCGATCGCTGCCTCCTGAGTGATCTCACCAGCGTTCACGAGTTCTGCAAGATGCTGGTCCAGGGTGTGCATGCCGAGATCCTGGCCCGATTGCATTGACGAGGGGATCTGGTAGGTCTTTCCCTCGCGGATGAGGTTTGCGACCGCCGGTGTCGCGATGAGAACCTCTGTCGCTACCGCCCGGCCCTTGCCACTGGCACGCTTAACCAGGGTCTGGCAGACAACACCCTGCAGGGTAGCGGCGAGCTGAGCGCGCACCTGACCCTGCTGATGAGACGGAAACACGTCGATGATTCGGTCGATGGTTTGGGGAGCATCCTGTGTGTGCAGCGTCGCGAACACGAGGTGCCCGGTCTCTGCCGCCGTGAGGGCAACCGAGATAGTTTCAAGGTCGCGCAACTCGCCGATCAGGATGACGTCGGGGTCTTGGCGCAGAACATGCTTGAGCGCGTTGGCGAAGCTGTGCGTATCTGAGCCAACCTCACGCTGGTTGACGAGCGACATTTGGTTGCCATGCAAAAACTCGATCGGGTCTTCGACGGTGACGATGTGGTCGGCCCGCGTGCGGTTGACCAGGTCGATCAAAGCGGCCAGCGTGGTCGACTTGCCCGAGCCGGTTGGTCCGGTCACCAGCACGAGGCCGCGAGCCAGCGTGGCAAAACGGGCAACGGAATCCGGAACACCGAGCTGATCGAGCTGCTTAATCTCGGTGGGGATGAGCCTGAAGGCCGCGCCGATCGCACCGCGCTGCTGATAGAAATTCACGCGGAAGCGGGCGTTGGCCGAAATCGTATACGCGAAGTCAAATTCGAGTTCTCGCTCGAACGTCTCTTGCTGCTGCGCGGTGAGAATACTGTGCAGCGCGTTCGTGACCTTGGTGCGGTTCCACAGCACGTCGTCGGTGATCGCGCGCAGCGAGCCGTCGATTCTGAGCATAGGAATGGCGTTATTCGTGATGTG
>JBDTAD010000111.1:0-6193 GCA_039924815.1 Lacisediminihabitans sp. | reverse complement strand
GATCGTTGCCGGACTTATCGCGGCTAATCTGCGTCACTTCACCGTGCGAACAAGCCACCGCGCTCTCGTCTGGTTCATCAGCGTGGTCTCCGGATCCTTCGTCCTGTTGTCGGCGGTGTATCTTGCGGTCGGATGGTCCGTTCGCCACCAGTTCCGCCCCGTCGCGACCCTGAGCGACCTGATCGTCGATCTGCCACAGCGCTTCGTTCCGATCGGATTTCTTCGGCTCGAGCACATCAGTCTGCTGCCTGTCGGCCCGGTGTCCCGCTTTATCTATGGCTGGGTAGGACCGGCGTTCTGGATTGTGCTTCTTGTCGCCGTCATGCCCGTGTTTTTCTCAGAGCGCAACCGCACGAGTTCAAGCGACCGGGACAGGATTGAAGTACTGCTGGCGGCTGGCGGCGGGGGAACCCTGGGTCGGATGTCGACCTGGAATGGGAACAGCTATTGGTTTACTCCGAGTGGCAGCGTTGGCATCGCGTACCGCGTCTATTCGGGTGTTGCCATCACGACATCCGATCCGATTGGACCACCGGAATTGCTGGATGCTGCGGTGCGCGAATTCGCCACATTCTGTGACGACAATGGCTGGACGCCGGTGTTCTACAGCGTTCATGAAGACTTGAAGCCTGTGTTCGCGTCGATGGGGTGGTCGTCAATGACCGTAGGGGAAGAGACCATCGTTCGGCCGGAAAGCTGGAGCATGCAAGGCAAAGCGTGGCAAGACGTTCGTAGCTCGATCAACCGAGCCGCACGACTCGGCGTGCGAGCGGAGTGGACAAGTTATCGGAACTTATCTATCGTGGCAGCCGCTCAGCTCGAGAGTATCTCGGAGTCGTGGGTTGCAGAGAAGAGTCTCCCCGAGATGGGATTCACGCTCGGTGGCCTCGATGAGTTGCGAGATCCCGCGGTAGCTTTGCTGCTCGCCATCGACGATGAAGACACGATTCAGGGCGTGACCAGTTGGATGCCTAGTTACCGTGACGGCGAGGTAATCGGGTGGACCCTGGATTTCATGCGCAGAAGCCCGGCCAGTATGAACGGCGTCATGGAATTCCTCATTGCGTCCGCGGCGCTCAGGATGCAACAGCAGGGTATCGAAATGATGAGTCTGTCCGCGGCTCCGCTTGCGGTGAGTCAGGACAGCGAATCCGACAACGGAAGAACCGGCAGACTCCTTGCCTTTCTCGCCAGGACACTGGAGCCGGTGTATGGGTTCGCGTCGCTGATGGTCTTCAAACAAAAGTTCCAGCCCGAGCTTCGACCACTACTGATGGCGTATCCCGATCCGCTGGCTCTTCCCGCGATCGGATTCGCGCTCGCGCGGGCGTACCTTCCGTCCATGTCGCTGCGGCAGAGCATCCGTTTCGTCAGAAGCTTGAGTTAGCGCCATGGGTACCACAGACACCAAGCGGTGCTAACCTATTTCTGTGTTGTTCGGTCTGCTCCTTCTTAGCTGCCGCGACGAGTCCTAACGCAGGCCTCCCTCGTCGCGGAGTCTGGCGTTCTCGAAACGCAGTGGCTGACCATTAACTCGCACGAGGAGCAGAGACCATGAAGAACACACAATCACCTTCGGCAATGCCGATTCACAAGTATCGCCCGTATCACCAGACCTTGACCGTCGAGCTGCCAGATCGCACCTGGCCGGACGCCCGCATCACCAAGGCGCCACGCTGGTGTGCCGTCGACCTGCGTGATGGCAACCAGGCACTGATCGACCCGATGAGCCCCGAGCGCAAGCGCACCATGTTCGACCTGTTGGTGCGGATGGGCTACAAGGAGATTGAGGTTGGATTTCCCTCGGCCAGCCAGACGGATTTCGATTTCGTTCGCAGCCTGATCGAAGAAGATTTGATTCCGGATGATGTCACCATCCAGGTGTTGACTCAAGCACGGGAAGCGCTCATCAACCGCACCTTCGAGTCGCTGAAGGGTGCCAAGCGCGCCATCATGCACCTCTACAACTCCACGAGTGTTCTGCAGCGCGATGTAGTGTTCCGCACGGACAAGCAGGGCATCATCGACATCGCACTCGAGGGTGCACGTCTCTGCAAGGCCGCAGAGAAGCTCGTTCCAGGAACCGAGATCTACTACGAATATTCTCCAGAAAGCTACACCGGCACCGAACTCGAGTTTGCGCTGGACATCTGCAATCAGGTTCTCGAGGTATTCCAACCGACTCCGGAGCGCAAGGTCATCATCAACCTGCCTTCGACCGTCGAATCCGCCACACCCAACGTGTATGCGGATTCGATCGAGTGGATGTCTCGGCGCCTGCACCATCGCGAGAATGTCATTCTGAGCCTGCATCCGCACAACGATCGCGGTACTGCGATCGCGGCCGCGGAACTGGCGTATATGGCGGGCGCTGATCGCATCGAGGGTTGCCTGTTCGGCAACGGCGAACGTACGGGAAACGTTGACTTGGTCGCCTTGGGAATCAATCTGTTTACGCAGGGAATCGACCCGCAGATCGACTTCAGCGATCTCGACGAAGTCAAGCGCACGGTGGAGTACTGCAACCAGCTCAAGGTGCACGAGCGCAGCCCCTGGGCCGGAGACCTCGTCTACACGGCGTTCAGTGGTTCGCACCAGGACGCCATCAAAAAGGGCTTCGAGGCGATGGAGGTCGACGCGCAGGCTCAGGGCGTTTCGGTCGACGAGCTGGTCTGGGCTGTTCCCTACCTGCCGGTCGACCCGAAGGACCTGGGGCGCAGCTACGAGGCGGTCATCCGGGTCAATTCGCAGTCCGGCAAGGGCGGCGTTGCGTACCTGCTGAAGGCCGATCACGCGCTCGACCTGCCGCGCAAGCTGCAGATCGAGTTCAGTGGTGTCGTACAGGCGAAGACGGATGCCGAGGGCGGCGAGGTCACGAGCGACCAGATCTGGGAGATTTTCACCGACGAGTATCTGCCGGCGTCGGCTAACGACGACAAGTGGGGCCAGTTCGAACTCACGCGCACGCGCACGTCGAGTGACCTGTCTGGTGAAGTCTCACTGCAGATTGATCTTCGAGTCGGTGAGAGCGTCATCCAGTCCGAAGCGACGGGCAACGGGCCAATAGCCGCGTTCCTCAACATCATGGCCGAGCAGCACATCGAGGTGACGCTGTTCGACTACGTCGAGCATGCACTCAGCGCCAGTGGTGACGCGCTTGCGGCAGCGTACGTCGACCTCAACGTGAACGGTGTTCGTCTATGGGGCGTGGGAATTGACGCGGATATTTCGACCGCATCGCTCAAGGCAGTCGTCTCTGCGGTCAACCGCGCCGTGCGAGCAAACACGGGCGACCGTGAACTCGTGAGCGCATAGGAACCGTCATCATCCGTAGTAGCGTCGAGGCATGACGAGCAGCGAGTCCGGTCCTTCGACCGTCGTCTCTAGTTCGTCTGCCTCGACTGCGGCATTCAATCCGCGTGTCGTCACGCAGCGCGAGGCCGCGCAGCGCCCGCTCGCCGAAAGCATCATCGACCACGCCGCAATCGTGCGGAACCTCGAGAAGTTGCGTGCAACGCATCATGCGAAGTTCATGGCGGTGGTCAAGGCCGGAGCGTTCGGCCATGGCGCGATCGAGACCGCCCACACCGTGGTTGCAGCTGGAGCCGAATGGCTCGGCGTCGCGACCATCGATGAGGCGTTGGAGCTCAGGCGTTCCGGTATCACAGCCCCCATCCTGGTCTGGCTCATTGACCCGTGGTGCGACCTTGCCGCGGCCATCGCTGCGAACGTCACCCTGTCGTGTGCGAACCGGGAGACGCTGGATGCTGCCGCTGCGATCGCAGCACAGAACGGCGTGACCGCGCCGGTGCAACTCGAACTCGATACCGGAATGGCTAGGGCCGGAGCGACTCGCGGCGACTGGGCGGCACTCTGCAGCGCTGCTGCCGCCGCTGAAGCTGCTGGCTCGGTGCGAGTGACCGGTGTCTGGTCGCATTTCGCGCTCGCCTCAGACCCCTCGGTCGAGGCCATTGCGCAGGCGACTGCAGACTTCGAGAACGGCGTGGCCGTT
Source organism: Lacisediminihabitans sp. (assembly GCA_039924815.1). GTDB lineage: Bacteria > Actinomycetota > Actinomycetes > Actinomycetales > Microbacteriaceae > Parafrigoribacterium_A. Next base: position 2,181 of record JBDTAD010000111.1, on the reverse strand, counting down.
GCTCGCGCGGCAGGCCTTACCCCGGAGGAAGTGCATCTCGCCAACTCCGCAGCGACGCTCGCTCATCCAGAGACGGCGCTGACGATGGTGCGCTGTGGCGCATCTTTGTACGGCATCGAGACGGTCGATGGTCAAAACCATGCGCTTGAGCCCGCTTTGCGACTCATCACGAGAGTGACCCAGCTTCGTCGAATTTCTCAAGGCACCGGCGTTGGCTACAACCATCGGTATTTTGCGCCGCGAGAGACGACTATCGCGCTGCTGCCGGTGGGATACGCGGACGGCGTGCCGCGGCTGCTCGGCGGCCTCGCAGAGGTGATGATCGGCGGCGTCCGCTATCCGATGGTCGGTGCAATCTCGATGGACCAGATCACGGTCGACGTCGGTGACGCGGACATCTCCCTCGGCGACGAGGTAGTGTTGCTCGGCAATGCCGCGGTGGGCGAACCGGATGCGGCAGAATGGGCTCGGCTCGCCAGCACTCTCTCCCACGAGATTTTGACCGGCCTCGGCAACAGAATCTCGAGAAGGCATGTGAACGCACTGTGAACACCGCGGTAACCACAACCACAGTAGGTCTCGTCTTCGGCGGTGCGAACAGCGAGCATGAGGTGTCGTGTTCCTCCGCGCACGGGGTGATGGCGAACGTCGATCGCTCACGCTTCACTGTCGTGCTGCTTAAAATCGGCCGGGACGGACTGTGGAATCGAGTCGACAGCGTCGATAGCGATGCGACCGGCGGTACTCGCTTACCGGAACTGGACGATCTCGACGTCGTTCTGCCGGTGCTCCACGGTCGCTTCGGCGAAGACGGTACCGTTCAGGGGCTCCTCGAAGTTGCAGGCATCCCTTACGTGGGCTGCGGCGTGCTCTCCAGCGCCCTCGCCATGGACAAGCTCATGGCCCAGAGCGTTCTTGCCGCGGCTGGCCTACCGACCGTCGACTCCATTGGAGTGACCGCACGCACGCGCGACAGCGCGGAGGCCGCAGCGGAACAGCTCGGCTATCCAGTGTTCGTTAAGCCGAATCGTGCGGGTTCCAGCGTCGGGGTGAGCAAGGTCAACGGCCCAGCAGAGCTGAAAGCGGCCCTCGATTTAGCTCTCGCATCCGACAGCACCGCACTTCTGCAACCGCTCATGGTCGCCGAAGAGATTGATCTTGGGGTGCTGCAGCAGGCCGACGGTGAACTCGTGGTGGGCGAGCCACTGCACATTCTCACCGCCCAAGGCAGCTCATTCTTCGACTACGCAGCCAAGTACACCGACGGCGGCCACGAGTTTGAGATTCCCGCCAAGATTTCGGATGAGGTGCGCGCGACTCTCGAGAAACTCGCGATTTCCGCCTTCCGAATTCTGGAGTGCGAGGGCCTCGCCCGGGTGGACTTCTTCCTCTCCGCTGACGGCTCCATCGCGATCAACGAGGTCAACACAATGCCGGGCATGACCGCGTTGAGTCAGTTCCCCACGATCTGGCAGGCCTCAGGCGTGAACTACACCGAACTATTGAATCGGCTCATCGACCGCGCCCTCGTGGCTCGGCCAGCGCGAGTTTAGTTACCTTGGACGGCGCGCGCGCAGCCGCGGCCTGCTCAGTCTGGGCAACCTCGGCAGCCTGCTGAGGGTGCGCTGTTCTGGCAGGCTCCAGTTGAGTAGCACGGCGAGTTCGCGCACGCCGAACGTCACGACGGTGCACACGATGGCCGCGATAAACACGTTTACTCCGAGTGCGACCAGCACGACGAGCGAAGTTGACCCGGCGATCGAGGCAATGGCATAGAGGGATCCAACGTGCATGAGCGCAATCGGCAGGTTGAGCAGCATGTCCCGCAGAATCGAACCACCGACGGCCGCAATCACACCCACAAAAACTGCGGGCACTTGCGGCACGCCAATCGCTAAAGCCTTGGTCGTGCCAATCGCGGCGAACAAGCCGATCGTGAGGGCGTCAAGCGCCGTGATTGCATGGCTGAGACGGGAGAATAGCCGTGCGAGCAGCATTCCCGTGAGCGCCGCGGCCGTTGCAACCGGAAGGTACCAATTGCTTTGCAGCGCCGCGGGCAGAACGTTTAGCAGCAGATCGCGCAGGATTCCACCTCCGAACCCGGTCGCAACTCCGATGATCGCAATCCCCAGCAGGTCGAGCCTGCGATCGCGAAACTGAGCTGCGAACATCGCACCCTGC
>JBDTAD010000110.1:0-5655 GCA_039924815.1 Lacisediminihabitans sp. | reverse complement strand
CGATGAGCAGCGCGTCGCAGCAGAGACCCTCACCGGCCCGGTGTGTCTGTAACCCCTGCACGCCGGCACTCACCGCTTTCGGCAATGCCATGAGTCGGCCAAGCAAGTACTCGCCGAACTGGGAACTGAATACCAGACCGGCGTCGACGCCATCACCAAGAGTAAGTAACACCAGCACCACAGCGGATGCGAGCAGGGCTGGGGCGGCGATACCGTCGCCCCAGCGCTGTCGGCTCCGTTTCACACAGCACAACCACCGATCAGCCTGAGGAGTATCCATGGCCACCGTCCCCTTTGTGAGACCGGCCCGCGCCACCAAGAGCGCGAAGGTCAGATTCGACGACTCCCTTCTGCCGCGGAGCGGCAGGCGGGGTGGCAGCGGCGGATTCTGGTTCTACCTGATCCCCGGGTTCGTGCTGTTCACGATCATCATCCTGATTCCGCTGATCTGGAACATCTACCTCAGCTTCACCGAGTGGCGCGGCATCCTGCCCCCCGTCTTCATCGGCCTCGACAACTGGACCGCCCTGCTTCAGGACTCCAAGTTCTGGACCTCGTTCCTCAACAGCATCTGGATGATCGTGGCCATGGTCATCCTGCCCACTCTCCTCGGCCTGCTGCTGGCCGCGATGCTCTTCGACCTGATCGGCAAGAAGTTCGGCGGCAAGCTCGCAAGCTTCCTGCGGGCTACGTACTACCTGCCGCAGATTCTCCCCATCGCCGTTGCGGCAATCGTGATCGGCTGGATCCTCAGGCCAGAAAACGGCGCGCTCAACATCATCCTCAAGGCCGTCGGTCTGGGGAGCCTGCAGCACAACTGGCTCGGCAGTCCGGATACCGCGCTCATCAGCATCATGTTCGTCATGGTCTGGGTGCAGCTCGGCTACCCGGTGGTCATCTTCATGGCCGCACTGCAGCGGGTCGATCCCGAGTTGTACGAAGCGGCGGAACTGGACGGTGCCGGCTGGCTGCAGAGATTCACCGCGATCACCGTCAACATCATCCGCCCAGAGATCTTCGTTGTTGCACTCACCTGCACGATCGCGGCGCTCAAGGTATTCGGTCCGATCTACATCCTGACCAGGGGCGGGCCTGGCACGTCGACAATTGTGCCCAGTTACTACTCCTACAGCGAGTTCTTTCAGAACCAGCAGGTGGGCTACGGAGCGACTATCGCGACAGCGCTCACCCTGGTGATCGTCGTTCTTGTGATCATTTTCATCAAGGCGCAAAACGCCGTTGAGCGTTCGGAGCGTGGAATCTGATGAGTGCCAGTACCCTCGAGCGGACCCCTATCGCTCCGCAGCGCAGAGACGGTGCGTTCCGAATGCGCAAGCGCAAGACGAAGCGCACGGTGGGCGACTGGCTCATTCTCGCCGCGGCGCTCATCATTGGCTTCCTGATTGCGGTCCCGTTTCTCATCATCCTGATCAACTCGTTTAAGTCCCCGGCGGACTACAACACCTCTGGCCCGCTCACCCTCCCGAAGGCGCTGTACTTCCACGGCATCGAGAACTTCTGGAACCGGGTCAACTTTCCCGGAACGTTGTGGAACAGCTTTCTGATCAGCAGCGTCGTGTCCATCGCCGCGGTACTGCTGTCGGTTTTGAACGCCTTTGCTATCGGCATTGGGCGGGTGCGCGGACGAATTTGGATCATCATCCTGTTCCTGCTCGCCAACATGATTCCGCAGGAAGCGCTGCTGTACCCGCTGTACTACATGTTCAAGCAGGTCGGCCTCTACGACAACGTGTGGTCCGTGATCATCATCTTCACGGTCATCCAGAGCGCCTTCGGCACCTATCTGCTCTCGTCGGTCTACGGCACCTTCCCCAAGGAATTGCTCGAGGCGGCATCCCTGGATGGCGCAGGACGGTGGCAGATTTTGTGGCGGGTGATCGTGCCGATCTCCCGGCCGACGCTGTCGGTTCTGGTGATCTTCTTCTTCATCTGGACCTGGAACGAGTTCCTCATTCCGCTGACCTTCCTGGTGAGCAATGACAATCAGACCGTTCCCGTGGCGATCGCTGTTCTGCAGGGTGACCGATTGATGGACGTCACGACGACCAGCGCCTCGGCACTGCTCGGTCTCATTCCCACGCTGATCTTCTTCCTCATCTTCCAGCGCACCCTCACCCGGGGCATCACCGCCGGCGCGGTCAAGTAGTTACGGACAACCAGTACATGAAATTCACCGACGGCTTCTGGCAGCTGCGACCGGGCGTGAGCGCGCTCTACGCGCAGGACGCCTATGACATCTGGCCGGGGGAGCACTCGCTCGTCGTGAGCGCGCCAACCCGGGTTATCGCCTCCCGTGGCGACACGCTCAACCAGCCGGTGATCACCGTGACGCTCAGTTCTCCTTTGCCAGGGGTTATCGGTGTGAAGCTCGAGCACTTCCAGGGTGGGCAGAATCAGATCGGCTTCGACCTGGTGGGCGCAGAATCCGGCCACGGTGTCGTCACGACGACGGATGCTGGCGCGACGCTAGAAAGCGGCGACCTCACCGCGACGATCGGCGCACGCTCTCCCTGGGATTTGAGCTTCAGCTCCGGTGGTCGCACACTGGTTTCGAGCGGGCACAAGTCGGTCGGATACCTGCAGCTTTCTGCCGACGCGCAGGTCGATGGCGCGCCGATCGGAAACGCTAGGGCCGGCACATCTGGTTTCTTGCACGACAGCTACATTCACCAGCAGCTCTCCCTCGGAGTGGGCGAGCTCATCTACGGACTCGGCGAACGCTTCGGACCGCTCGTGAAGAACGGCCAGTCCGTTGATATCTGGAACGCCGACGGCGGCACGTCCAGTGAGCAGGCCTACAAGAATGTGCCGTTCTACCTGAGCAATCGCGGCTACGGGGTGTTCGTCAACCATCCGGGCCACGTCTCCTACGAGGTCGGTTCCGAGGCGGTCGAGCGGGTTCAGTTCTCGGTGGCGGGCGAATCCCTCGAGTACTTCATCATCGCGGGGGAGAACCCGAAGCAGATTCTGGAACGCTACACGGCGCTCACCGGGCGCCCGGCATCCGTACCGGCTTGGTCCTACGGCCTGTGGCTCTCGACGAGCTTCACCACCAGTTACGACGAGAAGACCGTCAATGGCTTCATCGACGGAATGGCCGAGCGCGATCTGCCGCTCAGCGTCTTCCACTTCGACTGCTTCTGGATGCGCGAGTTCAACTGGACAGACTTCGAGTGGGACTCACGCACCTTCCCCGATCCGGAGGGGATGCTGGCGAGGCTGCACGAGAAGAACCTGCATGTCTGCGTGTGGATCAATCCGTACATCGCCCAGCGCTCGCCGCTCTTCGCCGAAGCCAAAGCTGCGGGATATTTGCTCAAGCGCACGAACGGTGACGTGTGGCAGTGGGACCTCTGGCAGGCGGGCATGGGACTCGTGGACTTCACGAATCCGGATGCGGCAGCCTGGTACCAGAGCAAGTTGCGCGTGCTACTCGACCAGGGTGTCGACGCCTTCAAGACGGACTTCGGTGAGCGCATCCCGCTCGAGGTGGACTACTTCGACGGCTCTAGCCCCGAGCGCATGCACAACTACTACACACAGCTCTATAACCGGGTTGTCTTCGACGTGCTCGAAGAGAAGCGTGGCGCGGGAGATGCCGTGCTCTTCGCCCGCTCGGCAACGGCCGGCGGACAGAGTTTGCCGGTGCACTGGGGTGGAGATTCGACCTCAACTTACGAGTCGATGGCCGAGACTCTGCGCGGCGGGCTGTCGCTCGCGATGAGCGGTTTTGGCTTCTGGAGCCATGACATCGGCGGGTTTGAGGGCACTCCGGATGCAGGAGTCTTCAAGCGCTGGACCGCTTTTGGTTTGCTATCGAGCCACAGCCGCTTCCACGGGTCTAACTCCTACCGTGTGCCGTGGACTTTTGACATACTGCCCGATGGCACGGAAGACGCCAGTGACCAGAGCGCCGTTGCCGTCACCCGCAAGTTCACCAAGCTCAAACTGTCGCTCATGCCGTACTTGTACGCGGCGGGCCTCGAGGCATCCCGCGTCGGAACACCGGTGTTGCGCCCCATGCAGCTTGAGTTCCAGGATGACCCGGCCACCGGGTATCTGGATCGCCAGTACCTCCTCGGTGGCGACCTCCTCATCGCTCCCGTGTTCACCGCGGACGGTGTGGTGGAGTTCTATCTGCCCGCGGGCACCTGGACCAACTACTTCACCGGTGAGCAGGTGCAGGGGCCGGGCTGGCGCAGTGAGCAGCACAGCTTTGACAGCCTGCCGCTGTACGTGCGTGAAGGCGCCGTGCTGCCGATCGGTGCACGCGATGACCGACCGGACTACGACTACTTGGCGGAGCTGACGATCGAGGTGTACCCGACGGCGTCGGATGCGCAGCGCAAGGTCACGGTGACGACACCCGACGGGGTTGCTGCCGAGTTCCGGGTTGAGGGCAGTGGCACGGGCGCGCGAGTCAGCTCGGACTACTCAGGCTCGTGGTCTGCCAAAATTGCCGGTGGCACGGCGATCGTAGCGGTCGATGGAGTGGCGCGACTCGCATGGTGAGTGGCGCAACGGTGGGCGGCATCGTTGCAACGTATCCTTAGCTATCGCCGAGGCAGATCGTCCGATGGAAGGTGAGGGGGAACGACCGTGACTCTTCCTCCGCGCGCCTTTGAGCATCCATCTGATCGACCGGCGACGATCTACGACGTTGCGAAGCTGGCCGGTGTATCACACCAGACCGTCTCGCGAATGCTGCAGGGCTATGAGGGCATTCGGCCTCAAACCAGGGCCAAAGTACAGGTGGCGCTAGACGAGCTCGACTATCGCCCCAATCTCGCGGCTCGCTCGCTCGCGACTAACCGCTCGCAGCGGATCGGCGCACTCGTCTACGAACTGCTTGAGGTCGGCCCGAGCAAGACCATTCAGGGTGCGAGCGATGCCGCCAGGCACGCCGGTTACCTGCTCGATATCGTCACACTCGACCCGCGAGACGACTCTGCGGTGGAGCAGGCGCTCTCGGTTCTGCGCACCCAGGACCTCGCCGGTATCGTGGCCTTCGCGCCCATGGACTTGCTCTCGGATCGCATCCAGCGCGCGGACTTCTCCGTGCCCGTCCTGCTGGAGACGGATGTCGACCAGGCCGCAGCGGCTACCCACACGAGCGTCAGCGACTCCGGAATGCACCAGGTCGTCGATCATCTCGTGAGCCTCGGCCACGCCACCATCTCCTACATTTCGGGCCCGCTGGAGTGGTGGGCCTCCCGTAATCGCAAGTCCGCGTTCGAAGCCGCGCTTGCCGAGCATGGACTGGTGTCTGCCGGAACGATCGAGGGCAGCTGGTCGGCGGCATCCGGATATCGCGCGGGAATGGAGCTGCCGCTCGATCGTGGCATGACCGCGGTGGTGGCTGCCAACGACCAGATGGCGCTCGGTATCCTGCGCGCACTGGCCGAACGAGGCATTTCGGTGCCGGGTGACATCAGCGTCACAGGCTTCGATGACATCCCAGAGTCTGAGTACTATCAGTCACCGCTCACGACCGTGCGCATCAACTATGAGCACCAAGGGCGAACCCTGATGAACAGGCTGCTCACGACGTTGGGCGTCGACCAAGAACCGAAAGACGAGAGTGCGGATGCCCCGGTGCTGGTGCCGCGCGAGTCGACAGGGCCCGCTCGCAGG
>JBDTAD010000109.1:0-2570 GCA_039924815.1 Lacisediminihabitans sp. | reverse complement strand
GCGATTTCCGTGCCTGCAGCAGCCGGGATCCCTCTCACGCACCGTGGGATCAGTCGCCTTTTCACCGTGATCTCCGGGCACGCCCCGCTAGCGAACGGCGAGCTCAAGCACCTGGCGGGACTCGGCGGCACCATCGTTGTGCTGATGGGCGTCGGCACCCTGCCCTCTGTCGCCCAGGGACTGCTTCGTCACGGTGCGCGCGCCGACCTGCCCGTTGCCGTGATCGAACGCGGCTACAGTCCGGACCAAAGAACCACGATCTCCCGCCTTGACTCGATCGTGACAGACGCGGGGGTCGCCGATGTGCGCTCGCCCGCCGTGCTCGTCATCGGCGACGTGGTCTTACTCGCGCACGAGGGCGAGGCGACGGCAGCGGAGCTGATGGCGAGAGCGGATCGACTCGCTACATCCGAGTGGACCCAGCACGCATGACGGACAAAGTGAAGGCATCGATTCCCAGCTTCGGAGTAAACCAACTCGACGGTTTTCGCATCGGAGTGACCAGCGACCGGCGCTCAGAAGATCTCATTACCGCGTTTGAACGTCGCGGAGCACAGGTTCTGCACGCGCCAACCCTGAACATCACCCATGCAGAGCACGACGACAGTGTCATCGCAGATACCCGGGCAATCATTGCCGCCAACCCTGACCTGTTACTCGCGACCACGGGCTACGGCATCCGCCGTTGGTTCGAGGTCGCGGATGCTGCGGGCCTCGGCGACGCGCTGACCGACTCCCTGTCCACGGCCCGTATTCTCGTCCGTGGGCCCAAGGCGCGAGGCGGTATCCGAGCAGCGGGTCTCAACGACGCCGGCATGAGCGAGGTCGAGACGACGTCGGCACTCGTCACCAAGGCGATCGCCGAGGTCGATCCGGGCAGTACGGTCACGCTGCAGCTCCATGGCTACACCGACAAGGCGCAGCTCGATCGCCTCCGCGAGCGATACGAGGTTCTGACCGTCGCACCGTATCGCTGGACCATGGTCGACGGAAGCAACGACCGCGTCCGGCGCCTGATCGAAGCAGCCTGCGCTCGCCAACTCGACGCCGTGACGTTCACGAGTGCACCCTCGGTGGACGCGCTCCTGATCGCCGCGGAGGGACTCGAGTTGCTGGATGATCTGCTCGACGCTCTGCGATCGGACGTTCTCGCCGCCGCCGTCGGGCCCGTGACGGCAGCCCCCCTGCTGGCGTGCGGCGTAACTCCGATTCAACCGGAGAGATTTCGCATGGGTGCGCTCATCCGACTGGTCTGCGAATATCTCGAGACGAGTCGCGTCACCCGAGTCGCGACGCGACAGGGTGAGCTCGAACTTCGTGGCCAGCTTGCCGAGATCGACGGGCGCCGCATCGCGCTGCCACCGACGGCACTCCTGCTTCTACGTCAACTCATGGCAGCTCCCGGATCGGTTCTCTCTCGCGCGCAACTCGCAGGCACGCTACCCGGCATCCAGGACGACCACGCGATGGAGGTCGCAGTGAGCCGCCTGCGGCAGGCGCTCGGAGTTCCGGGACTGGTGGCAACGGTAGTGAAGCGCGGATACCGGCTCGACGTCTGATCGCCCAGCAGTGTGCTCACAGCACCGACAACGGGCCGTGAACGAGAAGAAACACTCCTTTACATCTGGGCAACGGGCGCGAAATAGCTCGTTCCTAGACTGAGAGCCACCGGTTCCTCCGAGTGGTTCGTTTCCAGGCAAATCCCGCCATCTACGAGTCAGGAGAGCATCGTGAATCCCCAGCAAATCCTTCTCGTCCAGTCCACCTTCGCCCAGGTTGCACCGATCGCGGATGTTGCATCCGCGATTTTTTACGATGAGCTGTTCACTCGGGATCCTTCGCTGCGTCCGCTGTTCAAGGACGACATCACCGAACAGCGCCGCAAGCTCATGATGATGCTCGGAATGGCTGTCAACGGATTGAGCGACTGGAAAGCAACCTCCGCCGCCGTGAGGTCGCTCGGCGAACGTCACGTCGGGTACGGCGTCGAGCGCTCCCACTACGACACCGTCGGTGCCGCACTCATTGCGACACTCGGTAAGGGTCTCGGCGAGGCCTTCACCCCGGAAGTTCAGGATGCCTGGGTCGCCTGCTACGGGATCGTCTCCGGCGAGATGGTCGACGCGATGGAAGCCGCGGCCTGAGTCGCGCGCGTCGGCGGTTGCTCCGGCCTGCGACGGTTGAGACGGTCGGCTCTCATCGAGCCGACCACGTCAACTCTGCGCCGCCACCGGACCAGACGATGGCACGACTGGCATCCCGGTTGCCGCGGCATTCGCCAGCAATTGCGCGATCCGACCCCGGCAGCCACCGCATCCGGTGCCGGCGCGCGTCGCCGCACCCACCGCCTCGACAGTCGTATGGCCGAGTGCCGCACAGTCAGTAATCGCCTGCGCCGAAACGCCATTGCACCAACACACGGTCTCGTCGGGAACGACGCCGTCGGTAACGTCGCGGGTGCTCAGATCGGCGGCCTCGGCATCCAGCCTTAACAGCACCGATCGATCGGCGGGGAGTTCGCTGCCTCGTTCGAAGAGCAGAGTAAGTTCCGCACCCGCTCGCGGCATTCC
>JBDTAD010000108.1:0-6968 GCA_039924815.1 Lacisediminihabitans sp. | reverse complement strand
ACGACCATCGGCACCAGGTAGTCCTTGCCGTTGATCTGAAAATTCAGGCCAAGCCCGAGCGGCATCGAGAAGACGCCGATGACGTTCTCGGTGAGGCGATCCGCTGTACCGGGGTCGAGGATGTACGTTCCCGTCGCGAGCGCCCGATAGTCGATGTCGCTGAGAACGCCGCGCTCGTAGAGCACCCTGAGGCGTTCCTCGACACCGAACTGGTAGAAGCGTGGAATACGAGAGGAGTTCATGGCACCGTCACGCTCCCGCTTTCCGTATTTTTATGTCCGTCGTCTGGCGCAGCACCGAGGGTCACCGCGACGCCGCGCGCGCCAAAGGCCAACGGTACGGCCTGTGCACCCGCTTGGGCAAAAGCCGCGCCAAGCTTGTCTACCGCCTTGCCCGTCGGTACGAACGCCAGGCCGACATCGCCGCCGCCCGCGCCGGACGTTTTGAACACGGCACCGAACCCGGCGGCAAGCGAATGCAGGCGCCGATGAAGGTCACTCACGATGCCGGCCTGCGCGTGCTGATCGAGTAAATCGAGCGCGTCGAAGTAGTCGTCCGCCAGGTCAAGGAAGGCGTGTGGTGAACGCAGCGCGCCCTCTGACTGCTGGGCGAGAGAGGCGAGGCGAGTGATGTCCGCGCGGTACTGAGGCTCGTCGCGGCGTGCGTAGTCCGCGACTGCAGCGACGAGTTCGGTCGTGCTGCTGCCCGTGCCCGTGACGACGACCATGATGGTCAACTCCTCCGGCCACGACAGAGCGGTCGGTGCGGTGTCTCGCGTGTAGCTGATCAGGCCGCCGTAGCTGCTGGCGGCGACATCCCCGCCGCTGCCCGTTCCGCCCTGCGCTGCACGGTGAGCCTCTGTGGCGAGAACGCGCACCCGTTCTGGATCCGGTTCTGACCCCTCGGCTGCCAACAGGGCTGCCGTCAGAGCGGTCGCGACCGCCGCGCTGGAGCCGAGCCCGAGCTTGTTCAGCGCGTTCTCCCTGGCGAAGAAGGCGGAGCTGTCGATGCTGACCGACAGCGCTCGCTCCCTGAGCCCGTCGAAGGGCGCCGCTCCACTCACAGCCTTCACGACCGCGTCGAAAACTCTTACCCGCTCCTGGCTAGCTGCGTCAGCCCCGGCCGGGAGACCTCCGCGCTCGTCGAGAACGATCTCGTCGTCGCCAAGCCCCGGCGTGCGCAAGTGCCACAGCGCGTCCGGCGAGTCTGTGATCGACACCGAGACGCGGCGATCGACCGCGGTCAATAGCGCCGGGGCGCCATCCAGCACCGCATATTCCCCAAGCAGGAAGAGCTTGCCGGGCGCTGAGGCCTGCACCACGGTCATGAGATCAGCCGAGCGCCACCGCCGAGTGCGCTCGTTCTCGTCTCGCGCACGCCCACAACGCTGCCGAGGGCATCCGCAACAACCGCAGCGTGCTCCGGCGAGCAGAGCGCCTTCACCTGCGGGCCGGCGTCGATGGTGAAGTACACCGGGATGCCGCTCGCACGCAGTTCGCGTACGGCATGGATCGCGGCAACCGTCGCCGCGTTCCAGTACAGCAGCGCGGGCCGAGTGGACATCATGAGCGAGTGCAATTTGAGGCAGCTGTATTCGGCCAGTTCGCCGAGGCTCGCGAAGTCACGATCGGCGATCGCGCGGCGCATGGCGGCGAGATCGGTCTCGCCGGTCTCTACCCAGGCGGGATAAAACGGCGAAGTGAGAGACGATTCGCCCATGCCCACGGTGGAGTTGACACTCTTCTCGCCGAGCTCTGTGATGGCGATAACGACGCTGAGCGGCCAGTCGATGAGTATCGGTTCAGCGAAGGCGTCGGTGCCGTCTTCGCGGATGCCCGTGTGCAGTTCGACAAAGCCACCGAAGATCGAGCGGGCGGCCGATCCTGAACCACGACGGGCGAGGATTGACAGCTCCCGCTCGTCGAGGTCGAGTCCCACTGCGGCGCTCGCCGCGACCGCGAGGGCCGCGAAACCCGAGGCGGAGGAGGCGAGCCCCGCTCCGGTGGGGAAGTCGTTGGCCGACTCCACGCGTGCGTATTCAGTGATACCCGTGCGCTCACGCACGATATCGAGGAAGGCGGTGATCCTTTGGGCATCCGCTGGTTCTCCGGCAAGGAGGAATTCGTCGTGCGCGACGTCGTCACGAAAGCTGACGGTGGTCTCGGTCGACAGCGCATCTAGCGTCACCGATATGGACCCGACGGCCGGGATATTCAGCGCGGCATCCCTCTTGCCCCAGTATTTGATGAGCGCGATGTTGCTGTGTGCCCGGGCCGCGGCGGTGCGGCGAGCGGGTAGAGGATTGTGCACTGGTGCTCCGATCGCGTCTCCAACATTTTAGTAGAGGGGGCGCGGAGCTGGGCGCGGAGCCGGGCGCGGCTGGGAGTCCGCTGTGCGTGTGCTCGTTGCTGGCCTTGCTAAAATTGCCTACGCACTGGAAACCAGTTGCGGCTGAAATACGAACGAAAGCGCGAACGGTAACAACTGGTGCCTGGAATAAGTGGCTTGTCCCTGTATCTTCCCCACTATCGAGTGCGTCTCGAAGACTGGTCCGAATGGAACGGTGAACCTTGGGGTCGCGTTCAGGGAGTCGTCGGCCGTTCCTTCCGGATGCGTGGTCCCGGCCAGAGCGTGTACACGCTCGCCGCGAACGCCGTATGGCGTCTGCTGCACGACTATGACATTGACCCGAGCCGCGTGGGCATGCTCGCCCTCGGCACAGAGTCGAGCAGCGACAACTCCGCAGGAGCGGTGATCATCAAGGGCATGATCAACGATGCCCTCGCCGCTCAGGGGCGACCGCAACTCGCGCGGGACTGCGAGGTTCCCGAGTTCAAGCACGCCTGTCTTGGCGGTGTCTACGGGCTCAAGGCCGCGCTGCGGTACCTTTCAGCGGATGGCGCTGGTCGCCTCGCTATCGTGGTCTGCGCCGACATTGCGGAGTACGCGATCGGCTCCAGCGGGGAGCCCACGCAGGGTGCCGGCGCCGTGGCCATGCTGGTGGATGGGGATGCGACGCTTCTCGAAATCGATCTGACGGCATCCGGTAGCGACTCCGAATACCGCACCGTGGACTTCCGCAAGCCGTTCGCTCGTTTTCGCCAGGCCCCCCGCGACGACGGCCAGATGCAGGACCTGCCGGTGTTCAACGGTCGCTACTCGACCAGCTGCTACATCGATGCAACCCACCACGCGATGGCCGACATGCTCACAAAGCGGGTCGCTCGCCGGGGTGACGACTACCGCCAGTCCAGCTACTTTGACGAGGTCGACGCGGCCTTCCTGCACCGCCCTTACCAGGCGATGCCGGCGACCGGCTGGCTGATGTCGTACCTGTTCGCGCTCGCCACCGACGAAACCGGCCGCGACCAACTGCGCGAGTACTGCACTGCCGCGGGCATTGATGCGGATGCGCTGCTCGCCGAACTGCTGGCTCCGTCACCGTTCCGTGGCCACGGTGTCACGGTCGGTGAAGACACGGAGGACGTCTTCCCGCTGTCCAAATCCCTGCGCCAATACCTGCGCAAAAGCCCGGTCTGGACCTCTCTCATCGATGGCAAGCTCGGGCTCGGTTCCGAGGCCATGCGCGACCTCGGCAACCTCTATACAGCCGCCCTGCCCGCGTGGATCGCCTCCGGGCTCCGCCAGGCCGTCGATGACGACCTCGAGATCGCTGGCCAGGAGTGGCTTGCGCTCGGGTACGGCAGCGGTGATGCGGCCGAGGCCCTACCGATGAGGGTTGGTGCCGGGTGGAAGGATGCCGCGTCGCGCATCAACTTCGCAGCAGCTCTCGAAGACCCCACCGACCTCACGGAAGCGCAGTACCTCGCACTGCACGAGGGCCGTACGTCGGAGGTTGCGGCCGTTCCCGTGCGGGGAGAGTTCGTGGTCGATCATGTCGGCAACGAAGACGGCGAAGACTTCCACGACCTCGGCATCGAGTACTACCGCTTCGTCGACTAGCGCGACTCTGCCTGCCCCACCACGAGGGGGATATCAGCGGGCGAGGTCCTGGATGATGCGGGCGGTAGCCAACGCAGCCTCAGCCGCTTCAGCACCCTGGTCTTCCTTCGAGCCGGGCAGACCAGCGCGGTCCAGACCCTGCTGCTCGTCGTCGAGGGTGAGTACACCGAAGCCGACGGGCTTGCCGGTGTCCAGCGCGACGCGCACCAGGCCATCCGTCGCGGCATTGGAGACGAAGTCGAAGTGCGGGGTGCCGCCGCGGATGATGACGCCGAGAGCGACCACGGCATCCGCACCATTGTCTAGCGCGGCCTTGCTCACGATCGGCAACTCGAAGCTGCCGGGGACGCGAACCACGGTCACCTCGGCGCCGGAAGCATCCAGTACGCGCTTGGCTCCGGCCAGCAGGCCCTCACTGATGGCTTTGTGCCAGCTGCCGGCCACGATGGTGACCTTGAGGCCCGTGCCATCCGTGCTCGTCTGGGGTGCGCCTTCGCCGCTCATAGCTCCTGCTCTCGTTTGGTCTGTTCGAAGATATCGGCTACCGCAGTCAGCACGGTTTGGCTGGCAATGATGGCCTCGTCGAGCGCAACGTCGCTGGGCAGAAGGTGCCCCATCCGGTCACGTTTGGCCTCGAGGTAGCCCTCATTGAAGCTGCCGACACCGACCACGAGCGGAACTTGTTCTGTCACGGTGATGCCCCGCTCGCGCAGCTGGCGCAGCTTCTCTGGGTTGTTGGTGATCACACGTGCCTCGGAGATGCCGAGGTCTTCGAGAACCGACACCGCGGCACTGTAGTCGCGCCCGTCCACGGGGAAGCCGAGCGCCGTGTTGGCGTCGATGGTGTCGAGGCCCTGCTCCTGCAGCTCGTACGCCCTCAGTTTGTTGATCAACCCGATACCCCGACCCTCGTGGCCGCGCATGTAGATGACCACTCCGCCCTCAGTGTTGATGGCGTCGAGCGCGGCGCGCAGCTGCGGTCCACACTCGCACTTGAGCGAGCCGAAGACTTCACCGGTGAGGCATTCGGAGTGCACCCGGATGAGCGCCCCATTCTTGGGCTCTCCAGAAATGATGGCAAGGTGGTCGGCCCCGGTCATCCGATCCCGATACGCACGGATGCGAAACTCGCCGTGCACCGTGGGAACCGTGGTCTCCACCTCGAAGATGACCCGGGAATCCTCCGCGCTCTCCGCTGCGGAAGTCTCGACCTCGCTGTGGGTTGTGTTCAGGTACTGGACGAGCGCCTCAATCGTGATGACGAGCACGTTCTCTTGTGCTCCAAACTCGATGAGCGCAGGAAGGCGCATCATTTCGCCGTCTTCCGCCACGATCTCCGAGATCGCGCCGACCGGCGTGAGACCCGCGAGCTTCATGAGGTCGACTGCGGCTTCGGTGTGCCCGTCACGCTCGCGAACGCCACCATCGCGTGCCCGCAGCGGAAGGATGTGGCCGGGCCGGTGCAGGCTCGCCGGCGTTGACTCCGCATCGGCCAGCACGCGCAGGGTGTGGGCACGATCCGCGGCGCTGATTCCTGTGCTGAGACGGTCGGAGGCGTCGACCGAGATCGTGTAGTTCGTGCCGCGCGGATCCTCATTGCTGACGACCATGACCGGGAGTTCGAGTCGGTCGGCGAGCCAGTTCGGCATCGGGGCGCAGATGTAGCCGGAGGTGTAGCGCACCATCCAGGCGATCCATTCCTGGCTGGCGAGCTGGGCAGAGATGATGACGTCGCCTTCGTTCTCACGGCTTTCGTTGTCGACCACGATCACGGGTCGGCCGAGGCGCAGCTCTGCGAGTGCTTCTGGGATGCTGGCGAGACTCATTTCCCGCTCCTTCCGTTAGTTGCTGCGAAGTCGTTTCCTGGCCGTGCATCGCTCTGAGACACCTGAAGCATTCGTTCGACCTGTCTGGCGAGGATGTCCGTCTCGATGTTCACCGAGTCGCCCACGACCTTCGCCCCCAGCGTTGTCGCGGCGAGGGTCTCGGGAATCAGCGAAACCTCGAACCAGGCTTCCGAAGCATCCGCGTCACTGACCGCGCTCACCGTGAGGGAGACTCCGTCAACCGCGATCGATCCCTTGCGGGCGACAAGGCCTGCAATCTCGGCATCGAGGCTAAACCGTAGTACCCGCCAGGCGCTGCCCTCGGTCACCGTCAGCAGTGTGCTCGTGCCATCGATGTGGCCCTGCACAATGTGCCCGCCGAGACGGTCGCCCAGCGCCGCAGCGCGTTCCAAGTTCACGCGATCTCCCGCCGCGGGACTCTTGAACGTGCTCATGGCGATCGTCTCGGCCATGACATCCGCTGTGAACCACTCGGGCCCCTGGTCAACGACGGTAAGGCACACGCCGCTGACGGAGATCGAGTCGCCGTGACCCGCGTCTGATGCGGCAAGCGGCGCACGCACGGTGAGGCGGGCGGCATCGCCCGTGCTCTGCCATTCGACGACTTCGCCCAGTTCTTCGATGATTCCAGTAAACATGGTTACAGTTCCTCTTTCGTTCGCGCGACAACCAACACGTCGTTGCCGAGCCGTTGTACTGCTGCAATCTGAAGTCTTTGTGCGTTCGCGAGAGTGCCGATGCCGATGTCCTTCAGCGCAAGCTGGTTTCCGCCCAGCAGTAGCGGCGCGAGATAAATCAGGTACTCGTCAGCAAGCCCTGCTGCGACGAACGCGCTGGCCAGCGTCGGTCCGCCTTCCACGAAGACATGGCGGATGCCGCGGGCAAACAGCCGGTCGAGCACGCCCAGCAGATCCCGGTTTCCAGTCACGACCGCCGGCAATGGGTGGCTAAATAGTTTCGCGTTCACGGGTATTTCGCGCTCGCCGATCACGACGGGAATGGGCTGATGCGGCAGGACGGCCCCAGTATCGTCGCGCGCGGTCAGAGCCGGGTCATCCGCGAGTGCCGTGCCGGTTCCGACAATAATGGCGTCGGCGAGCGCCCGCTGTTCGTGCACGTGCCTGCGAGCGTCTGCACCGGTGATCCACCGTCTGGTGC
>JBDTAD010000107.1:0-17175 GCA_039924815.1 Lacisediminihabitans sp. | reverse complement strand
CGGGCCGACGGGAATATGCAGCCAGGCGGTGTCGCCCGGGGCTATCAGAGCGGTTCCGTCTGCGCCGTAGATGACCTCGTGCTCGAGGTCTGCTTCTTCTCGCGGTAGTGGAATACCTGCGGTGTCGAGTGGAACCGGAACGTAACTCTGATCGGTTACCTCGGAAGGCGATTCTGTGGTCACCACTCGCAGTCCGCTACGACGTTGGACGCCCCACGATAAGACGGCTTGGGAAGCGAAACTCCAGCGAAGCGGCCCGTGCCCGATGCGCACGCGTTTGATCATGGGATGAAACCCAGCAGGAGGGTACTGCATAAGATCCGCCGCTTGTGTCGCACCAACGGCGGCATAGCTGACTGGTTGCTCCCACAGTGCGGAGCGGGCCATTACTTCTTCTCTTTTTTCTCGGTGTCCCCCGACAGAGCGGCGATAAATGCCTCCTGGGGAACCTCGACACGTCCTACCATCTTCATGCGCTTTTTCCCCTCCTTCTGCTTCTCGAGAAGCTTGCGCTTACGGGTGATGTCTCCGCCGTAGCATTTTGCCAACACATCCTTGCGCATCGCGCTAATGCTCTCTCTAGCGATGATTCGTGCCCCAATGGCTGCTTGGATTGGAACCTCGAACTGCTGGCGCGGGATGAGCTTCTTCAACCGCTCGGTCATCAAGACACCGTAGGCATACGCGTTGTCTTTGTGAACGATGGCGCTGAACGCATCCACCGCCTCGCCCTGCAACAGAATGTCCACCTTCACGAGGTCAGCTTCCTGGTCACCGATGGGCTCGTAGTCTAGCGAGGCATACCCTTGGGTGCGACTCTTGAGGTGGTCGAAAAAGTCGAACACAATCTCGCCGAGCGGCATCGTATAGTGCAGTTCGACCCGGTCTTCTCCGAGGTATTCCATGCCCTGCAGCGTGCCGCGCCTGCCCTGGCAGAGTTCCATGATCGTGCCAACAAAGTCCTTGGGCGCAAGAATGGATGCCTTGACGATGGGCTCGGAGACCGAGGCGATTTTGCCTCCAGGGAACTCGCTTGGGTTGGTCACCGTGACGGTCTTTTTGTCGTCGGTTGTGACCTCGTAGATCACGCTCGGTGCGGTGGTGATGAGGTCTAGGCCGAACTCGCGCTCAAGCCGTTCCGTGACGATCTCCAGGTGCAGCAGGCCGAGAAAACCGCAGCGGAATCCGAAACCGAGCGCGACCGACGTTTCAGGCTCGTAGACGAGGGCGGCGTCACTGAGCTTGAGCTTGTCGAGGGCTTCACGCAGCACCGGGTAATCGGAACCGTCGATCGGATAGAGCCCCGAGAAGACCATCGGTTTCGGCTCCGAATAGCCCTTAAGCGCGATTTCTGCGGGCTTTGCTGCGCTTGTGACGGTGTCGCCGACCTTGCTGAGCCGCACATCCTTCACACCGGTGATGAGGTAGCCGACCTCGCCGACACCGAGACCCTTGGTCGGAGTTGGCTCTGGCGCGCTGACTCCAATCTCTAGGAGCTCGTGTGTGCTTTTGGTGCTCATCATCATGACTTTTTCGCGCGGTGCCAGCGAGCCGTCGATCATGCGAACGTAGGTAATGACTCCGCGGTACGAGTCGTACACGGAGTCGAAGATCATCGCCCTCGGCGGGGCGTTCTTATCGCCAACCGGTGCTGGGATCAGCTCAACGACGCGCTGCAGCAGTTCTTCTACGCCCTCGCCGGTCTTCCCGGAGACCCGAAGCACGTCTGCGGGATCGCCGCCGATAAGACTGGCGAGTTCCTTCGCATACTTCTCCGGGTCAGCGGCTGGCAGGTCGATCTTGTTCAGCACCGGGATGATGACCAGATCGTTGTCGAGCGCGAGGTAAAGGTTCGCGAGAGTCTGGGCTTCTATGCCCTGCGCAGCATCCACCAGCAAGATGGCGCCCTCGCAGGCCGCGAGGCTGCGAGACACCTCGTAGGTGAAGTCAACGTGACCGGGAGTGTCAATCATGTTCAGTGCGTACGTCTGTACTGCGCCCGAGGGATGTGTCGCCGCCCACGGCATCCGCACGGCCTGGCTCTTAATCGTGATGCCGCGCTCACGCTCAATGTCCATGCGGTCCAAATACTGGGCGCGCATGTCTCGATCGCTTACGACGCCGGTGATCTGCAGCATTCTGTCTGCCAGCGTCGACTTGCCGTGGTCGATGTGCGCGATGATGCAGAAGTTGCGAATGAAGGCGGGGTCGGTCGATGCCGGCTCAAGGGCCTTCACTGCTTTCGGCGACACGGTGTCCTCTGGTGCTAGGGGATGGCGAACACACCATTCTCCCATGATCGCGCAGGCCCGAAGGCCGCGAGGCTTAGCTCAGCTCAGCGAGCGGGAACGAACGGTGTGCACGGGGAGGCAACATCAGGTTTTGCCGGTGGGTCGTCTCAAGGAAGCCCGTGAAGCCGAGGTTTTCGTCTGGCATGTTGTACAGCTCCTGATGATCGACACTGTCCATCTGCAATCGCAGCTTCTCGTAATACTGGGCGGACGGGCCGAACCCAACGAAGTGCACGCCTGCACGCGGGCGCGGGTCTACCGGTCCCTCGGCGTCGAAGCCGAAGGGGTTCTCTACTGTGTTGAAGTCCTGCCTGAGGAACATCACCGTTCCGCGCGGCAGCTTTTCACCGTAGGCGGTCGTGGTGTCTTCGTTCAGTCGCGACAGGAATTGCATCTGCTCGTTATGACCCACGATGCCGGTCTCCACGATGTCACGGTCACGCTGCTCTTCGAAGGTTGACGTAGCCGGAGACTGATCCGGGGACAGCACATTTTCGCCCTCGGTGCGACGCGGATGGAACATGCGGGACAGCCTGTCCTTTGACCCCAGCTCGTACCACTTGGCCAAATCGATGGCGATTCTAGACAGGTGCATCGCGGTGCCTCCCGCGAAGTAGTCGCCGACCGAAACGTCCGTGTAGCCGGGTAGCGTCTCAAAGCTGGGCAGATTGCCTTGCGCGAGGCCGTGAACGTGGCTCGAGCTGAAGCCCATGAACAGCATCGCGCCATCCGGAACATGCTCGGCACCGGGAATACCCAGCCGTTGACCGATCACCTTGGGCAGTCCGTGCCCCGCGAAGCCGTGACGGATCGAGGTGATGGTAAGCAGGTCGCCGACGTAGGCGTTTGCTGCCGGTAGTCCGTTGAGGCTTTGCTCTCCCGCCCGGAACAGAGCGCCGATGACGTTTTCGATGTGACCGCGGTAGTCGCTCTTGAAGTGGAAGACGATGTCGTTGCCTTCCAATACGACCTCCGCCGGATCCTTCGGGAAACGGATGGAGTCGATAATGGCAGGCTCTCCCTCGCTGCCCGCAAGCGTCGACTTCGGGAAATGCTCGTCGACGAGCGGCTGCGACAGGTAGTTGTGGAAGTAGCTCAGCCCGTACGCAACCTGTATAAAGATCCCGCCCGGGTTCAACGGATACACGTGCTCGACCTCGGCGAGAGCCGCGGTCAGGCGGTGCTGGGCCCGCTTCAGCGCCTCGTGGTCGCCGGTCGACACCGTGAGGTTCGCCGTGACGACGGAGTGCCACAGCGGGATTACAGCGACGGGCACACCGAGGTGGTCTTCGACCGTCACTCCAGGCAACTCATACTGCGTCGCCGGCGGCTCAACCCAGTTTCGCTTCGAATAGTCAACCACCCCGGCCCAGTCGAAATCTGCGACACCTGGCTGATCCACTACTGCGGACACGAAATACTCCCTTTTTAGATGACCATCGTTGTTTCTAATCCTAATGAGCGAGACTCGGCGTGACTATGACGGCGTCGTGGCCGCTGTTTGAGCCGCGTCATTGTAAGATGTAACGGGCAACTGGTAATGTTGCCTGTTGGCTTGCGTACATGGCTGAGCCCCGCACACTGGTGTGGACTGGCCGAAGGTACGAATCGCGGCCGGGAGCCACCTCTCGTTACGGTGGGAACGGCTGCCAGAACTCACACGAATCACTCCGAACTACAGAAGGTTATAGACGTGGCAAATATCAAGTCGCAGATCAAGCGAATCCTCACGAACAAGAAGGCGACGGATCGCAACAAGGCCGTGCGCAGCGAGGTCAAGACCGCCGTGCGCGCGACCCGCGAGGCTGTGCTCGCCGGCGACAAGGACAAGGCTGCTGCCGCTCTCCTCGTTGCAACCAAGAAGCTCGACAAGGCCGCCAGCAAGGGCGTCCTTCACAAGAACCAGGCGGCAAACCGCAAGTCGGCCATCGCCAAGCAGGTCAACGCTCTCTGAGCAAGCCGCTTACAGCACTGGTCGACTACAGCGCTGATCGACTACAGCGCTGATCGACTACAGCGCTAAAGCTGAGTAAAGGACCCCGTCTCGAAGAGAGGCGGGGTTCTTTGTCGTTGTCGCCTCGTCCGAAGCGTGGCCTGTCGGTTCATTGCCCTTGGGCCGAGTCAGAGCCTGCCGCGCGCGCTGATGACGCTAACCATATGCTCCAATGCAAAAACCGGGTCACGGCCCGCGCCCTTGACCGCAGCATCCGTCGACGCCAGCATTTCGAGACAGCGCCCAAGGCCCTCATCGTCCCAGCCCTGCAGGTCGCGGCGTGCGCGATCCACCTGCCACGGTGCCAAACCAAACCGCTGAGCCAGTTGCCCAGAGCCGCCCCTCGCTCCGGCTACCTTGGCCATGGTGCGAAGCTTGCTGGCGAAAGCCGCGACTACAGGAACAGGGTCCGCGCCCGAGGCGAGCGCGTGCCTCAGTAAAATTAATGCCTCACCATGTCTACCCGAGATCGCCTCATCCGCGACGCGGAACGCGTTCGTCTCGACTCGACCGGAATAGTACTTTTCAACGGTCTGTTCGTTGATTTCTTCGCTTGCATCAGCAAGCAGCTGCTGGCAGGCGGAAGCGAGCTCTGCGAGATCGTCATTGAACGCCGCGGTGAGCGCCCTGAGCGCGCCGGAGCTCACTCGCCGCCCCGCCGAGGCGAACTCCGCCGCAGCGAAATCGAACTTCTCACTGTCTTTCTTGAGTTCTGCGCACACGATCTCGATGCCGCCGCCAAGTCCACCGCGCAAGGCGTCTAGCAGTTTCTTGCCTCGAACTCCGCCAGCGTGCCGCAACAGCAGATAAGTGTCGTCGGCCGGAGTCTGCAAGTACTCCATCACCTCGACAATGAACGCGTCCGTGCATTTCTCGACATTCACCGCGCGAATGAATCGGGGCTCACCGAAAAGGGACGGGCTCGCCACCGTGAGCAACTCGCCCGGCAGGTAGTCATCCGCTTCAATGTCACTGATCTCGAGGCTTGGATCCTCCGCCCGCAGGGTGTCCCGGAGCAAACGGATGGCGCGATCTGCGAGCACGCTCTCGGTGCCGGACACCAGAATGACCGGTGCCGGACGCACCTTCTGCCAGGCCAGCTGGGGAATCACCACGGTCACCTTGGACGGCGTCTTGCCTGCCACTGGACTCCCTCGATATCGCGCGATCGCTCAGGCCAATCTTAACCGGCAGCACCGTCTTTGACATTCTCACGTCTCGGGGCAACAACGATTCACCCCGGTCTCTCCGACCACACGCGCATGCCGCCATCGGGACGCGGTGAGATCAAAATCATCCCCTGTTTGTCCGTGCGTTCTGCGACAGTTCCCACGCGGGCCAGGGTGTTGAGCAGCGCGTCGGTCGGATGTCCGTAGCGATTGTGGGCACCGACGCTAATGACCCCGACGGTGGCAGTGATCTTCTCGTACACGCTCGGGTTCTGGTCTGCAGAGCCGTGGTGCGCAACCTTGACAACGTCGACGTGACCGAGCAGCCGGTTGGCCGCGAGCATCCTGGCCTGGGGTTCGTTGCCCAGGTCCCCCAGAAAGAGCGCGGTAAGGCAACCGTCGATGCAGTCAGCCGCACCGGCAAATTCGAGAGTGACGCTCGCATCGTTGCCAGGCTCTACGGTGTTGGAACGCACGGGTGGCCACAGCACACTCCACCGCAGCTCCCCCAACACACCTGTTTCACCACGAGTGACTTGGTCCACCCGCGCCCCGGAGCGCCTCACCGAATCAGCGAGACGGGTGTCGTGGAAGTCGGCGGGTGGTCCGATCATGGCCCGATCCACCATCCCGAGTACCGCTGAGGTGCCGCCAACATGATCGAGGTCGTAGTGGGTCAGAACCAAAAGATTGATGCGGGTTATCCCGAGAATCTCGAGGCACTGGCTGAGCAAAACCGGGTCAGGTCCGGTATCGATAAGGGCGATCTGGTCCGCGCTCTTGACGAGTACTGCGTCACCCTGACCGATGTCGCAGGCAGCAATTTGCCAATCCTGTGGACGGCTAATCGATTGCCTCAGCCGCTCTCCCCCGGCGATACCGAGATAGCTGACGAGAGCGATGGCCAGCGCGAAAGCAGCGGCCCTTCGCCATCGAGCGGCGCGTGCGCCCCTTCCTAACGCGGCGAACAACCCCAGCACGATAATGGCGGCGGCGAGGAAAACCCCTACGGCGCCTGCTGGCCATGGGATGCTGCTGGCGGGCAGTGACTCGAACAAGTGCGCGACACCAGCGATCCAGCTCGACGGAAGCCATGCCAGCCAGCAGATGACCTGCCCCAGTGCTGGAAACCACGGAAGTAAAACGCAGGCGACCAGCCCGAGCACAGTGGCCACCGGGGCCGCAGGCTCCGCCAGCATGTTTGCCGGCACGGCGTAGAGAGGAATCGACGCATTGAGCAGGATCAGCACCGGCTGGCAGGCAAGTTGTGCGGCGAGCGGGATAGCAATGACCGCTGCGAGTGCCGTGGGTATCCAACGCGAGAAGAGCACGGTTAGCGGCCGAGACAGCAGCAGTAGTCCGCCGGTCGCCAGCACGGACAGTACGAAGCCGTAGTTGCGCGCCAGCCACGGATCGACTGCTAACAGCGCCAGGGAAGCCAAGGCCAGCACGGGCACTCCCCTGATCGGCCGCCCACTCACCATGGCAGCGAGCACGAGCGCAGCCATCACTGCGGCCCTCAACACGCTCGGTTGCGGGGTCACGAGCACAACGAACCCCAGAAGCGTCACCAGGGATGCCGCCACTCGTAGTCGCCTTCCCACGCCCAGCGCCCCGCCCGCGGCCATCACCAGTGCGATCACCACCGCACAGTTGGCCCCAGAAACTGCTGTTAAATGACTCAGCGAACTCGCCTTCATCGCCGTGTCGAGTTGCGAGCTCACGGCGCTCGTGTCACCGATGGCAAGCCCGGGCAGAAGGTCGCCACCGTCACCCGGTAAGCCCTGAGCAGCATCCGCGAATGTGACTCGGAGTTGGTTGGCCCAGTCCAGAAACCAGGGCGGTCCGGCTTCAATACGCGGCGCCGCGGAGGCAAAGAAAAGGAATGCGACGTCGTCGCCGGGGGCAGCGGTAGTGAGGGTGCCGGACAGGTGCACGGTGCTACCGATGCCAATCTGCTGTGCGCTCTGCGCAGCTTTCTCAGCGGGCGACGCGACTGACGATGCTGCATAGCTGGTCCTCGCCGCGAAAACGGTGATCGGGGCCGCGACGTCGATGCGTTCTTTGCCCACCGTGACTGAAGTGAGAATGGCCGAGAAGTGGGCGATTCCCGGTCCCGCGACCTGGTTCGTGACGGCCACCGCCGTCACGAACCGGTCGGCCGACGCAGCTTCTCTGAGAGCCGCCGGATTCCTCTGGACGTTCTGCACCGCAGCTGAGCTCAGAACAAGGCCTGCCGCAGCGGCTGCAACGACCACTACGGTCAGCAGGGGCGAGAAATAGTGCGTGCGAAAGAGGATTGCCGCGGCCATCGCGAGCCCGGCAATAAGCCAGGCAACGATGCTGGATGGCAGAAGCGCCGGGGGAAACGACAGGAGTATCGCTGTAGCAATCCACGCAACACCCGTCGGCAGCGCGAGGCGCAGGTCGACGCTCACACTGTCACAAGAGCTTTGAGCTGTTCGAAGGTCTTGTCCCCCACTCCCGTCACGCTCATCAGGTCTTCGACCGATGTAAACCTGCCCTTGCTCGTGCGCCAGTCGATGATCCGCTGGGCCATCGCTGGCCCCACCCGCGGAAGTGTCTCGAGCGTGGTGAGATCCGCGGTATTCAGATTGACTTTGCCGCCCGCGGCACCACCACCCGCCGCCCCCGCAGCCGGTGGAGTCGCACCGATGACCGGGACGACGAGCTGTTCACCATCCGAAACGAACCGTGCGAGGTTGACCTGGGCTTGGTCCGCGGTGTCTGCGAAGCCGCCAGCAGCTGCGATCGCATCCACGACTCTGTCGCCGTCTCGCAAAGAGAAGAGACCGGGCCGCTCGACTGCACCGACCACGTGCACGAATATCGCTGCAGAGCTCGCTTTGCCCGCCTTCGATCCAGCGGTGCCCGTAGAAGGCGATCCGCTGGGACCCACGGATGCCACCAAGGACTTGGTCGTTCCGTGCGATCCCAGCGTGCTCACTAAGACAGCGATTCCGAGCCCCACGAGGACAAGTACGACCGCCGCGCCGATGCCCAGTCGCATCCGACTCTTCACCGGTGAGAGAAGGCGGCCGGACTGAGTCATGCACGAACGTTACGTCGGTCACTTACGCCGCGAGCAGCCCCGCAACGAACTGTGAACTACTGCCCAAACTGAGCGCTCGGGAGGAGATGTCAGTGCGAAGTACGTCAGTGCGAAGTACGTCAGTGCGAAGTACACACCAGCACTCAACCTGAACGCTAGTCGGCCGTCGTTGGGTCCCACTCCTCCGCCAGCGGCCGGATCGGCGGCACCGTAGACGTGATCGGCACCGGGTTTCCGGTGGCTGCCGCGTGACGAATGCCAAGGAGTACATCCAAGACGTGCGTTGCGAGTCTGCCGGATGCGCGTTCCGGACGACCCCCGCGAACCGCACGAATGAGTTCGATGACACCGGTCCCTCGACCGTGTGCCGCACCCGTGGCGCGGATGGTCTCCGGCTCACTCTGACCGTATCGCCAGAGCTGACTGTCACCGTCAAACATGTTTGGGTCCGGCAGGACGAGTGTTCCCTCTGTGCCATTGATTTCCACGAACCCGGCGCGTGGAAGTGCGTGCTGGAACGAAAAGGTGGATTGTGCGGAACGACCCCGCCCAAACTCGATCAGCGCGGCATGGTGAGTCGGCACTTCGACGGGGAATGACTCGCCCGCACGGGGACCGGTTGCTATGGTGCGGGAATCGCGGGAGGTCGATGACACAGCGTGCACCCGCGTGGCTGCCCCGAACACGTGTACGAGGGTCGTGATGTAGTACGGTCCCATATCGAACAGCGGTCCAGCTCCGTGCGCAAAGAGAAAGTCCGGGTTCGGATGCCAGGCTTCAGGGCCCGGCACGTGGAACATAGTGGTTGCGGTCAATGGCTCACCGATGTCGCCGCGCGCAATCGCGCGTAGTGCTGTCTGGATGCCCGCACCAAGCACGGTATCTGGCGCACAGGCCACCCGCAGCCCGGCAGCATCAGCTGCGACCAGCAGCTCTGCTGCGGACTCATGGTCGAGCGCGAACGGTTTTTCGCTCCACACATTCTTGCCCGCGGAGATAATGCGGTGATCAACCTCGGTGTGCGCAGCAGGAATTGTGAGATTGACGACGACCTCGATGTCCTCCCGAGCCAACAGTTCCTCCACCGTTCCCGAGTGGGCAACACCGTAGGTGCTGGCCTGGGCTGCAGCCCGATCGAGATCAATATCGGCGACAAAACGCACCTCGACCTCGGGGAACGTGGTCAGGTTCTCCAGGTACTGGGCAGAGATGACGCCAGCACCAATGATGCCAACGCCAACGCGCCCTGAACTCACACTCATGAGGCGGACTCCACGTCGTTGTCCTGCAGCCAGGTGAAGGACTGCGCAATAGCGCCGAAGACGTCGCCCGTGTAGGAATCGAACTCAATGACACGCAGCGCGTGCGGAGCGGCCTCAAGAACGGCCTTCACATCGATGTCGCCCTGACCGGCGGGCGTCTGATTCTCGAAAGCGGCCTTCAGCGCAGCTGGTACGACGAGCGCGCTTTCGCTGCTGGGCAATGCTGTGGCGATATCGCCGGTGACCTTGCCATCCTTGATGTGCAGTGCCGCGACCCGGCCGCCTAGCGATCGCAGAACTGCCGGGGTGTCTGCTCCGCCCACGGTCGCCCAAAAAGTGTCGACCTCCAGCACAACGGACGGTGAAAGTAGCTCGACGAACAGCTCGTAGACAGGCCGCCCGTCGACCTTGTTCGTGAACTCCCACTGGTGATTGTGGTAGCCAAACTCAAGTCCGCGCGCATTCGCCTCAACGGCGAGCTCGTTCACGCGATCCGCGATTCGACGAACGTCATCGGCAGTCTGCCAACGATCGGTCGGGATGAAGGGGTCAATAACAGTCTTGATACCAAGTTCGGCGGCCGCGTCGAAGACCACAGCGGCATCCTCGGAGTCGATCACCGGTGCGTGACCCGACGGAGCGGTAATGCCGGATGCTGCGAAGGCGCGCTTGTAGTCGGCGACGCGAAGTTGGAACGCGTAAGGCTCCACCCGCGTAAACCCAATCTCGGCAAGGCGATTAATTGCGCTATCAAGATTTTCGTTGACCGCGTCGCGGACCGAATATAACTGCACGGATGGTGTTGGCATGCGTCACTCCTGTGTCGTAAATGATCGGAGCGCACTCTGGGGCCTCTCCGATAGCGGGCTTAAGAGAAGGGTAGTACACAAACCCTTACACTGGATGGTTTTTAGGGAATTCTCTGTACGATGGGACCATGAGCGACCGCAAGGCGACCGAGGATGCCCCACCCCGCAAGTCCTACCCGAAGGGCGCAGCCCGGCGACAGCAGATCATCGCCAGCGCGATCACCGAATTCGCGGAGCGAGGGGTAGACGGAACCTCCCTGCGCACTCTGGGCGACGCAATCGGTGTGTCGCACGCAACGCTGCGGCACTATTTCGCCTCTCGAGACGAACTCCTGGTCGAGGTGTACCGTGCCCACGAACAGCAGAGGTCTGTGGACGCTCCCGCGACTGGAACGGCCGTGGAGTCCATCGCCGCCAGCGCAAAGCGTAACCGCGACATTCCGGGCTTGGTGCGCCTGTACGCGACGCTGACGACCGACGCGCTGCAAGAAGATCACCCGTCCTCTGCAGCGTTCATCCGCGACCGCTTCGCCGAGGTTCGCGAGAGCCTGGCTGCACGAATCCGTGAGGGGCAGAACGCCGGACAGATCGCGGAAGATATCGATCCATTCGACGCTGCGGCGCTCGTGATTGCGGCCTCCGACGGACTTCAGGTGCAGTGGTTGCTCGCACCCGACACCGTCGACGTCTATCGCTCCCTCGCGCTGTTGGAGCGCATCCTGCCGGGAGCGCCTACCAAGCCCGAAGAGTAAGCCATCGGTAACCCTTAAGACCTAAGTCGACTAGTGCTTGGTAACGATATTCACCAGCCGCGGCGCACGCACAACGACCGAGACAACCTCCCGGTCGCCCAACGAGCGCACCACAGCCGGCATTTCTCGCGCGAGCCGTTCCAGTTCGGCCGGGTCGATCGTCGGCGAAACCTCTAGCCGGTCACGAACCTTGCCATCAACCTGCACCACAGCGGTGACAGAGCTCTGCACAAGCAGCGTCGGGTCAGCCTTGCGCCAGCCGTAGAGTGCGACCGAGGGTGGGTATCCCAGCTTCTCCCACATTTCCTCCGCCGTGTACGGCGCGAAAAGACTGAGAGCAAGAGCGACTGTCTCGGCCGCCTCACGCACCGCACCATCTCCACCGCCCGCACCGCTGTCGATGGTCTTGCGAGTTGCACTGACGAGCTCCATGAGCTTGGCCACAACGACGTTGAACTTGAAGGACTCAATGAGACCAGGGGCTTCGGAGAGGAAACGGTGAGTCACGCGACGAAGCGCAACGTCTCCGCTCTTCCATTCGATGTCCTTGGAGCTCGTGACATCATCCGCAAGCCGCCAGGCCCTCGCGAGGAATTTCGCCGAACCAGCGGGCGAAACGTCTTCCCAGTTGATGTCGTCTTCTGGCGGACCGGCAAAGGCCATCGTGAGCCGAATCGCATCGACGCCGTGGGCGTCAATCTCCTCTCCTAGGTTGACTCCGCCCTTGCTCTTCGACATCTTGGAGCCACCGGAAAGCACCATGCCCTGGTTGAGCAGCGCGCTGAACGGCTCGGTGAAGCCGAGGTAGCCCAAGTCATAGAGCACCTTGGTAATGAAACGCGCGTACAGCAAATGCAGGATGGCATGCTCAACGCCGCCGACATACTGGTCGACCGGCGCCCAGCGATCCGCCTCTGCGGGGTCGAAGGCCTTCGTGTCGTCGTTCGGGTCCAAAAAGCGCAAGAAATACCAGGAGCTGTCGACAAACGTGTCCATGGTGTCTGGATCGCGCTTGGCCGGGCTACCGTCGTTCGGGTTGGGTACATTGACCCAGTTCTCGGCCGCGCCCAGCGGCGAAGTGCCCTTCGGCTTGAGGTCGAGCCCTTCCGTGGATGGCAGACGCACGGGAAGCTGATCCTCGGCAACGGGGATCAGTTCGCCGTTCTCGCCGTGGATGATCGGGATGGGGGTGCCCCAGAAGCGCTGACGTGAGATGAGCCAGTCGCGCAGCCGGTACGTCTTCGCGGCGCGACCGGTCCCCGCCGCCTGAAGCTGTTCGATAATGCGGTGAATGGCGTTGCTCTTGCTCAGCCCGTCAAGTGGGCCAGAATTGATCATCCGCCCCTCGCCTACGAGTGCGATTCCGGTCGAAGCCGGATCCAACGGCGGCAGATCGTCGGGAAGCTCACCATCAACGATGATGGGAATCGCGCCGGTGACCGGGGCATTCGTGTCGAGCACAACGCGCACGGGCAGGCCGAACTTGCGGGCAAAGTCGAGGTCGCGCTGGTCGTGCGCGGGAACCGCCATGACCGCACCGTGGCCATAGTCCGCGAGGACATAGTCAGCGGCCCAAATCGGGATGCGTTCACCGTTGGCCGGGTTCACCGCAAAGCGCCCGAGCGGCACACCGGTCTTCTCGCGACTGGCGTCTTGACGTTCGATTTCAGTCTTCTTCTGCACCTGCACCAGATACTCTGCGAAGTTTTTCTGCACCTCTTCACCAGCTGCGGAGACAAGCTCGGCAGCCAGGTCAGACTCCGGCGCTACGACCATGAAGGTTGCGCCGTACAGCGTGTCTGGCCTGGTCGTGAAGACGGTCACCTTGCCGTCGAAACCAGCATCGACGCCGCCCTCGATGACGAAGTCGACATCGGCTCCGATGGATCGCCCGATCCAGTTGCGCTGCATGCTCAGGACCTTGGCAGGCCAGGCTCCCTCAAGCTGATTGAGGTCGTCGAGCAGACGGTCAGCGTAGTCGGTGATCTTGAAGTACCACTGGGTGAGCTTCTTCTTGACAACGATGGCACCAGAGCGGTCAGACGTGCCATCGGGCAGCACCTGCTCATTGGCGAGCACGGTCTGGTCTACCGGGTCCCAGTTGACCCAGCTGTCCTTGCGGTAAGCCAAGCCCTTCTCGTAGAGCTTCAGGAACAGCCACTGGTTCCACTTGTAGTACTCGGGGTCGCTCGTATGCAGCTCGCGATCCCAGTCGAACGACGCGGCGTAGCGCCGCATGCTCTGCTTCTGCTGCTCGATGTTCGAGTAGGTCCACTCGCGTGGGTCGACGCCGCGCTTGATCGCGGCGTTCTCGGCCGGGAGCCCGAAGGAGTCCCAGCCGATCGGATGCAGCACCCGGAACCCCTGCTGCCTCCAGTACCGGGCAACGATATCGCCGAGCGCAAAGGCCTCAGCGTGTCCCATGTGCAGGTCGCCAGACGGGTACGGGAACATGTCGAGAATGTACTTGCGCGGACGCTTATCGTCAGGATTCTGGGTGCTGAACGGCTTCAGTTCGTCCCAGCGCGCAAGCCACTTCTCCTGCAGGTGGGCAACGTCGTACCCACTCTCGTGCTCAGCGTGGCCGGCTCTGTCGTGCTCGGCTCTGTTGTACTCGTATGGCAAAGGGGACTCTCACTTCATCAGGAAATTAGCCGGATCGCCTTTGATCGAGTGCCCGTCAGATGTGCGAGGCACGGCCCAGACTTCAAGATTACCGGGCAGAGCCGCGTGTCAGCTACCGCCTGCGCCCAGTACCGAAAGCAGGGCTGCAGCTTTGAGCTTTACCTCCTCGAGTTCTTCCTCGGGAACCGAGAGCGCTGTGATGCCACCCCCTGTGCCGATCGTGGCACCTTCGCTGTCGAGCACGATGCTTCGGATGACCATGGCGAGTTCGATCCGACCGTCGAGCCCGAGGTAACCGAATGCCCCGGAATACACGCCGCGGGGACGCCCTTCGAGCGCGTCAAGAATGGCGGCGGCACTCGACTTGGGTGCTCCGGTCATGGAACCGGCCGGGAAGCAGGCGACCACGGCATCCATCGGCCGAAGGTCGCTCCTCAGTTGTCCTTGCACTGTGCTGACCAGCTGGTGCACCTGCGCGTAGCTTTCTACCGCGAGCAGGTCGGGAACGCTCACCGATCCCACCTCACTCACCCGCGCGATGTCATTTCGCATGAGGTCGACAATCATGAGGTTCTCGGCACGTTCCTTCTCGCTCGCGGCGAGCTCGGTGCGCAACGCCGCATCTTCCTGCGCAGTATTCCCGCGCCGCCGGGTGCCCTTGATGGGACGTGACCGTATTAGGCCATCCGTCGTCACCGTCAGAAAAGTTTCTGGCGAAGAACTCAGCAGAGAGTATTCCCCCACCCTCAGAAATCCACCGTGATGACTCGGGCTCAGCGAACGCAGCGCCAGATAGCTTGCGAGCGGATCGGGGCGGATGTCGACAGCAACCTGAGTGGTGAGACACAGCTGGTACGCATCACCGTTCGTAATCGCATCTTGGCACTCCCGGATCATGGAGAGATACTCGTCGTCACTGTGCGCCCAGTGGATCTCGGGAATGGACTCAGTGGCCTCTGCCACGTTCTCACCGGCGCGACCTGGCTCGGTCTGCAATGATCCGGCATCAAGCGCGGCAAGGACGCCATCGCGCCACAGCGCGTTGTCACCGGTCCACGCGTCGCTGGTCGAGGTGTCAGTGAGCGCGAGTGCCACCAGCGTCATAGTGCCCGAAGCATGGTCGAACTCGATCGCCCGCACAACTTCGAGCCACGCCGCGTCGGGGTACCGGGATCGCCTCACCTGGTCGGCGTCTGGCAACGCCATCGTCTTCGCCCGCAGTTCGTAGCCGAACCAACCGATCCAACCGAGGCGGAATCCGCCACCAGCTCCCTCAGCAGGCTCTACAGCACCGCTCTGCTCACCCGCCAGGAACTCAAAAATGTCACCGGCGACCTCGGCTGCACGCTCAGATTCCA
Source organism: Lacisediminihabitans sp. (assembly GCA_039924815.1). Taxonomy (GTDB): domain Bacteria; phylum Actinomycetota; class Actinomycetes; order Actinomycetales; family Microbacteriaceae; genus Parafrigoribacterium_A. The sequence goes on along the minus strand of JBDTAD010000107.1, from coordinate 1,843 downwards.
CGGTGACTGACGGATCAAAGCTCAGCGAGCCTGTCCTTGCCGCGGCCGTGACGAGTCGTACGCCCTCCCCCAGATAGCTGAATCCTGCGCCAGCAGCAACGCCGGAGTCGAGCCAGAATGCGCGGTCACTCTGCCCGTACAGAGTCGAGAACACGACATCCGGGTCAACCCAGACCTCTGCCTTGTGGCGAATCACGCTGTGGCGCATACCCTAACTCTATGAGCGGACGAGTTACGAACAGCACCACACCGGCAACGTCTGCCCTCTATCGCTGGGAGCACGACGAACTTGTGCTCCTCGACTATTCTGACGCCTCAGAGCTGAGCCTCGAAGCGGTCGATTCGTGGCTCGTGAGCGACGGCAGTGTGCTCGCAATCGACTTGCACCGGTCGCGTTTTCTCTCGTCCGTTGCCGCTCGCGGATTCGATGCGGCGGTTGCGGAGTGCGTCTGGGACACGGTCATCGCGGCCATCCCACGAACCGGTATGTGGTTTCCCAGGATTGAGGCGTTGAGTCGCGACGGGGTACCGCAGTACCTGTTCAGGCTGCGCAGCGCGCCGGAACTCAGCAGGTCGATTGTTCTAGCAACCGCACTCGGCGGCGATCCACGAACCGTCCCGTCAATCAAAGGTCCGGACCTCGCGTCGATGCTCAGGCTGCGCACCGAAGCCCAACAGCGCGGCGCGGACGATGCTGTAATTCTGACATCGCTCGGTTTCGTTGTCGAAGGAGCCCACACCGCCCTCCTCTGGTGGCGCGGCGACATCCTGTGCGCGCCCCCACTCGAGTTCGAGCGAGTCGATAGCATCACTGCGAAGAGCATCCTGGCGCTGGCGGCGGCACTCGGCACCGACATCTACTACGAAGCGGTCACGCCGGCAGAGCTCGACGGCGTGGAGTTATGGGCGGTCAACGCGCTCCACGGCATCCGCATCGTCACCTCCTGGGTCGGCGGTCCAGCCACCGCAGAAAAGCCCGGCAGGCTGGAGAAATGGCGTGCGCTGCTGAAGAATCTCAGACAACCCTTGCCTCGACCTGACGGAGAGGAAGCACTGTGAACGATGTTCTCAACTGGATCCTCAGCACGATTCACGAGGTGGACCCGGTAGTGCGTATCTTGCTCGCCGGCGTGGGGATTTTCTGTGAGACTTCGATCCTGATCGGGCTCGTCGTTCCGGGAGACACAGTCGTTATTGTGGCCGCAACAGCCACGTCAAACTGGATCGAATACGTCGCGTTGCTCATCACGGTCGTCGTGGGCGCTCTCGGCGGTGAAAGCGTTGGTTTCGCACTCGGCCATTATTTTGGACCGAAAATCCGTTCGAGCAGACTAGGGCGGTGGATCGGCGAGAGTCACTGGATTCGCGCGGAGAACTATCTGGACCGGCGCGGCGGCATCGCCGTGTTCATCTCACGCTTCCTCCCGGTATTGCACTCGCTGATCCCCCTGACCGTAGGTATGAGCACGATGCGCTACCGCAAGTTCATTTCGTGGACAGCACCAGCTTGTCTGGTCTGGGCACTCGCCTACGTTTCGGTCGGCTGGGCCGCCGCCGGCTCATACCGGCACCTCTCAGCGCGCCTGCACTTCGCCGGCTACGTGTTCGTCGCGATCGTCATTGTTTTTCTTGTGCTCGTTTTTCTGGTGAGAAAATTCATCGGCAGGCGAGAGTCCAAGCACATGGATCATCCCGGCGACGGAGACGCGAACACCATTGATCGCTGAAAACGCCAAAGGGGCGGATGCTCGCGCATCCGCCCCTCAGCTCACAGTGCCGATCGTTACTTGACGATGCCCACCTTTGCGAGCCATGCCTTGGCAATCACGGCAGCAGACTTCTT
>JBDTAD010000106.1:0-3188 GCA_039924815.1 Lacisediminihabitans sp. | reverse complement strand
GGCCTCGACAAGGATGGCAACGGAACCTGGGATGGCTACCTTGTAGGCGAGCCGAGTTCTTATGGTGCAGGCAACTGGTGGAGCAGCAAGGACTTCGGTGTTGGCTCAGGCATGGGCTATGCATCCTTTGGTACCCTGCAGCAGTACTTAACTGCCAACCCGAATGCTCGCATTCTGAGCATCGGTTACAGCCTCGGATCTGGCGTACTCGGAGCTGCGACGATCCAGTCGCTTACCTTTGGTTGCACGACATTCACTTTCGATTACGTCGCACCGCCTCTTAAGACGTTGTCGATTCCAGCGGATCCTACGTCATCTCCGCAGGTGTGTGACGGCAAGCATGAGACTGCGTCTGGTTCCATCACCGTCTCCGCGACAGATCACGCAACGTATTCGATTAAGGGTACCGATGAGGGTAGCGACGTGAGCCTGTCGAATGTCAGCGGCGCGACGCCATTGATACCCGGCCACTATGCGGTAACTGCGACTGCTGATGAGGGCTTCACTTTGACCGAAAATGGGCAGTCGTTGGGTGTTACCCACACCTGGAACCTTACGGTTCAGGCGTCAACGCTTGATTGTGTGCAGACGTTGGCTCCGATTCCGACGGCTGTGACGAGCACGAACCAGGTGTGCACCGCTGCTACTACCACCGCTGGCACGATTACTGTCGGGCAGGTTGTAGACGAGACTGGTGTGACTGACTTCTTCGGTGCTGGTGTTAACTACTTCATCAACGGTAAGCAGGTCACGAGTGCGACGACGAAGGTTACTCCCGGTACGTATACGGTGACGGCTGTTGCTGATCCGACGACGGATGCGTCTATTCAGGATGGTGCTCTGAGTTCGTGGACGGTCACGATTGCGGCTCCGTCGACGTCATGTGGTCAGTTGACTACGTTGGCGTTCACTGGTGTTGGTGGTGACACGAGCGTGATGTTGATCATGGCGTTGCTGCTGCTGTTGGCTGGTGCTGGTGTGTTGACTGCAAGTCGCCTGCGTACTCGTCAGGGTTGAGCAGGAGTAGCTAGCTGAAAGGTTGGATGCCCCGTTTCCTCGGTTGAGGAAGCGGGGCATCCGCCCGTTAACGAGCGAGACTGGTCCAGACTCTGATCTGGAACGCGGAGAGTGAGAGGCCCACGCTCAACGGCAATGAGGGAGACTGGCTTTATGCCGTCGCAGTCAGTTGCACCCACCAAACTCACCGTCACCGAGCAAGCAACCCTGACCATGGGGAGCAGCTTCTGGCGCACCACCGCAGCCCCCGGCATCCGCTCGATTACTGTCGCGGATGGGCCCCACGGCCTGCGCAAGCAACGCGCAGGCGGGGATGCACTCGGGCTCGGCACCAGCCTGCCCGCCACGTGCTTTCCTCCGGCCGTCGCACTCGCGGCCACCTTCAACCCCGATCTCATCGAACAGGTCGGCGTTGCCCTCGGAGTGGAGGCACGCGCCCAGAACGTGTCGGTGCTGCTCGGTCCGGGGGTCAACATCAAGCGCTCCCCGTTGTGTGGACGCAACTTCGAATACTTCAGCGAAGATCCGCTGGTGAGCGGCGAACTCGGTGCGGCGCTCGTGCGCGGTCTGCAAAGTCAAAGGGTGGGGGCATCCCTCAAACACTTCGCGGTCAACAACCAAGAGACCAATCGGATGACTGTGAGCGCCGAGGTAGACGAACGCGCCCTGCGCGAGATCTACCTCCCAGCGTTCGAGATGATCGTCACACGCGAGCAGCCCTGGACCGTCATGTGCAGTTACAACAAGCTCAACGGCGTCGCTGCGGCCGAATCGCACTGGCTTCTCACGACCGTGCTCCGGGAGGAGTGGGGTTATCGCGGACTAGTGATGAGCGACTGGGGCGCCGTCGATGGCAGGGTGGCGGCTCTCGCTGCGGGCCTCGACCTCGAGATGCCCGGACCTCAGAGCGACAGCGCTAAGGCAATCGTGGAGGCTGTGGAGTCTGGCCAGCTTGAGCAGGCCGTGCTCGACACCACGGTGGAGCGCGTCCGCGAACTCGCCGCCCGCGCGCAACCGACCGTAGCCTTCGACGACGAGGATGAAGACGGCGACGACGACCTTGTCCGGTTCGATGTAAACGCCCACCACGCTCTGGCGGGCAAAGTTGCGAGCGAGTCCATTGTGCTCCTGCGCAATGAGAAAGAGGTGCTGCCGCTCAGAGCCGAACAACGAGTGGCCGTCATCGGAGAACTTGCCCGCACCCCGCGGATCCAAGGGGCAGGAAGCTCACAGGTAAATCCGACGAAGGTTGACAACCCTCTCGACGAGTTGACGGCTCGGGCGTCCGTCGAGTTCGCACCCGGATATACGCTCGGGACGACAACGGACCCGTCACTCAAGGACGAGGCTGTTGCGCTTGCCGCGCGATCAGACGTCGTGGTGCTGTTTTTGGGGCTGCCCGCCGGGTCCGAATCCGAGGGTTTCGATCGCACCCGACTGGAACTGCCGGATGACCAGCTCGCGCTGGTCTCGGCGGTTACCGCAACGAATGCCCGCGTCGTCGTCGTACTGACCAACGGCGGCGTCGTCACCCTCGAACCGTGGCACGACAGCGTCGACGGCATCCTGGAGTGCTGGTTGCTCGGTCAGGCCAGTGGTTCTGCTATCGCCGACGTCATCTTCGGCGTCACGAACCCGTCGGGTCGTCTGGCCGAGAGCATCCCATTCCGTCTGCAAGACACCCCCTCGTATCTGAACTTTCCCGGAGACGGCGACGTCGTTCGCTATGGCGAAGGCATTTTCGTGGGGTATCGGTACTACGAGACCGCAGCGGTGCCGGTGCGTTATCCCTTCGGCTTCGGTCTGAGCTACACGAGATTCACGTACTCCGGCTTGAGCGCGAAGCGTAACGGGTCCACTGTCGTCGTGACGGCTACCGTCACGAACACTGGCGCGCGAGCGGGTAGTGAGGTCGTACAGCTCTATGTTGCCCCACCCGCCGGGGGCGTACGAAGCCCCGCACGCGAACTCCGAGCGTTCGCCAAGGTCTCCCTCGTCGCGGGTGAGAGCAGGGTAGTGACGCTGTCGCTGGGCGAACGAGCATTCAGCTTCTGGGACGTCGAATCCTCGGCTTGGGTGGTTCAGGGCGGCACCTACGAGGTGCAGCTGTGCTCCTCGGCACACGATGTCGTCGACACCGTTACGGTGCGGCGCGCGAGTACGCGCCCCGC
>JBDTAD010000105.1:0-5306 GCA_039924815.1 Lacisediminihabitans sp. | reverse complement strand
GCCCCACCGCCCTCGAGAGCAGTCAGCACAATGTCCGATCGGACGGAGACCTGTTCGGTGCCTCCGAGCCCGGGGAGCATCTCGAATACTTCCTCTGCAGCTAGCAGGTACGCGTCGGAGAGCGGACCCGATGTTGCTAACACGAGAGCTTGCGATGGAGATCCGAGCACGGGCTGGTAGCAGTCGACCTCTGCTCCCGCAGCACCACCACCCATGATTCCGAAGTCACCCAGGATTTCAGTGTCCGCAATGCCTTCGAACGCAAACGCGGCCGCTGGGTCGAAACTGTCCTGCAGACGCACGTAGTGAGTGCCGTGATCGAAACCTTGCGCCACGAAACCTACGCCTACTAGCCGCTGAGGGGGGAGCCCCTTATTGCGCCAGAGTCCGGCTCGTTCCCCCGAGGTAGCGTGGCGCTGATCGCCGTACGGCGACTGATGTGGGCGCGTGCCCCCATCGGAACGCCTGAGCTCCATCAGGTGCGGCTGCTCCGGGTCGAACGAGACCGTTGCGAAGAAGCCATTGCCACCCAGGTACATGAAGCGGCCGCCGTGAGCGGTGTAGTCAGCGATCGCTTCAATTTCGTTACGAGAGACATACTCGGGGTGCGCACTCGAGATGACGACTTTGTAACCTTCGAGGAGGGCCGAACCTTCGCGATCGAGATCCTGATCAGTGATTGCATCAAAATCGAGCTCCTCGGTCTCGAGCCAGTGCGTGATGCAGAGGTCTGCGGGTAGACCCCAAACGCCTTCACTCTGGAACCAAGCACGATGCTTTGGTTGAAGAGTGAGGATTGGCCTCCTTACGCTCCCATAGACGACTCCGGAGCCGTCATTGTGCAGCTCGTAGCAGGACCGTCCAAACTCGGGGTGGTCCTGCAGAGTGAGGTCCGATAGGTCGATGATCGGGGTGTGACCAACGATGACCTCTGCGCCGTCGGCTTCAAACGCAATGCGGTCGTTCCCATACGCGAGGTATGTCGCCGTGGCGAATAGCACCGCGACATCCTTCTTTCGTTTGCCCGGCAAAACGAAGAACGGAATGTGTTGCTCGGCGCCGGCGGACCGAATGCGGGCGGCGTAGACACCGCTAGTGAGGTCCTCGGGAACAGTAAAGCTGAAAGAGATTGGCCACTGGGCATCGGTAATGTCGTCGTCATGAAAATGGATGGCATCGTACTGATCTGGGGCTCGCCGGAAGTCATCAATGAGCCCGTCGAAGCTGGGTCCGGCCACCGCGCGCGTGGGAGCGTTGAAGCATTTCCCGTTCAACTGGTTGACTGACTCATCGACGACCTCTTCGAGGAGCAGCCCGTCCTCTCGTGGGCTTTTACCGAAATGCCAACGGGCGACGAGATGGTCGAGATCGTCCTCTGATCCCAACCGTTCCATTTGGACGCCGCCGATCTTCCCGTTGAATACGTTGGTGGCAATCCATCGGTTCTTCACAAAACTGCTCGACGCTCCAATCCGGAACGGTGCGTCGCCCGGCGCGAGAGGGGTCGTGAAACGAGTGTCTGTGCTGCCCGCCATCAGCGCAGAGGCATGCTCAGCGACCCGATTCATGATGTTTGATTTCGGCACGCACGTCAGTGTGATGAGGTTTGTGGCGAGGTTCATTTCGGCCTCAAGCTCGTACCACTGATTCGGCAATAATGGCCGATCCAAACTTAGGCGCAGCATTTCTTGACCGTTACCCCATAAGACCGTAGGGATACCGTCGTCAAGCACAATCCCGAAGCCGGTTGCTCCCGAGGAGTTCCAGGTGCCGAGCACCGTTTGAAGTGAATTTACTCCGACCATCGAGTTCTGTGTTACGTGGTACGCGCCGAGCCCGGGTGATCGGTTGTCCCCGGGCAGAGTTGCAAATACATCCGCTCGTATGCGGAATCCCTCGTCACCTCGAAGGAGACCGTGAGGGTCGTCAATTTCGACATACGAACCCGGGCGACAAACGTGCCATTCGCCCGGGTATGTGCCGTCAAACGACGACTCTATGGCTGTCTCCAGAAAGCCCGGCCCGGCGGAACCGGTGAAGCCATGTCGCAGTTGGACTAGCGCTGCATCGTATTCGTCAACGTTCTCGCAGCTGATATGAAACGTGAGTGTTTCACCAGGTCGCGCCGAGAAGCGGTCGGTGTAGCCGAATAGATGGTCGTGAACGTGGGTCATGAGATGCTCGTTCCGTCAAGATTCATTAAGGCATCGCGCCGCCTACAAAAGATCTCTCGCATTGCATCCTCATAACTGTTGAATGTCTCGTCCGACTGAACGATATTGCCGGGGGCGCCAATCACGATCTGACCGATTGCCCACGGGCCATCCGGGCCAAGGGAAAGCACCACGAGCTTTCCTGCCACCGGCGCGTTCGAGAATGCGCGCATAATGCGTGCACATTCGTCGGAGTGTGGCCCTAAGGGCCTCGCGCAGATTTCTACCGCCGCCGCCGGGGTGAGGGCCAGCCGAATTCGCGCAATATACCGCATATCGAAGATGGCTTGGATCTCGGCCAGCCGGTCAGCACTCGTTCTCATGGAAACTAAACATAGGCCGCAGGTAAGCCGATCTCCATCGGTCAAAATGCGTACATCGGCGGCGAATCACGACTCGTAAGATTTGGATACTTTCGCGGCCACACAGATGTGGAGAGGTATCGCGAAACTGAAACCTACTTATGTGAAAGGTTGTGCCCGTGCACCTCGAAGAGCAGAACACTCAGCCCGTGGTCGAATCCACATCAGAGGAGGAACGCCTTCAAGCCCTTGGATACAAACAGGAACTGAAGCGCTCGATGAGTCTCACGGATGTGGTCGTCTACGGCCTCATCTTCATGGTTCCGCTAGCGCCCGTTGGCGTTTTCGGAGCGATTTTCAACTACTCGCATGGGATGCCGGCCCTCGTCTACCTCGTTGCGGGAATTGCGATGATCTTCAGCGCTCTCAGCTATAAGGAGATGGCGAAGAAATACCCCGTTGCCGGCTCGGTCTATTCCTATGTGAGACTTGGCACGACGAAGTTCATCGGGTTCCTCGCGGGCTGGGCCATTCTGCTCGACTACTTGCTTCTTCCGGCCCTGTTGTCCATCCTTGGGGCATCTGCCATGGCCGTACTACTCCCTCAGGTCCCCGGCTGGGTATGGGTAGTCGTTTTTGTAGGAGCCGTAGCGGCAATCAATCTCCGCGGGATCGTCCTGACGGCTCGCATGAACATGATTTTCATGGTTATCCAGTTGGCCGCATTCGCGGTTTTCGTCGGGGGTGCCCTGTTTGCGATTGCTCAAGGTAGGGCATCGTTCTCGATCACTCCGTTCTTCCAGCCCGAACACATTTCCCTCGCATTGGTGTTTGGGGCGATCCCGCTTGCCGCTCTCGCTTATATCGGCTTCGACGCGATTTCTACGCTAAATGAGGAGGCACGAGGGGGCGGAAAGGCCGTGTCGAAAGCCACGATGATCGTCCTCGTTCTGGTCGTCGTGCTCTTCGTCGCACAGGTCTATTTCGCCGCACTTTTCGTGCCGACCACCGAACCTTTCAAGGCAGGCGACGCCACGAACAATGCCTTCTATGACATCGCCGGCGTTGTCGTAGCACCGTGGTTCAAGGTCGTTTTCACGTTGATCTCCGCGCTGATCGCGCTCTTCGCCAACGTGCTCGTTTCCCACGCAACCACCTCAAAGATGGTGTTCGCAATGGCCAGAGACGGGCAGTTGCCTCGGGTACTCGCCCACCTCAACCCGAAGCGCCGAGTGCCGACTGCAGCGATGGTCGTTGTCGCTATCGTCAGTGTCATTCTCGGTGTTGTTGCGGTCGGACAGATCGAGATCTTAACTACCATGGTGACATTCGGTGCGCTCACTGCTTACATACTCCTCCACATCAGCATCATCGTTGACTTCGGAATTCGCGGGTCGAGCAAGCACATATTTATTCATTGGATATCTCCCATCATCGGCATCGTGGTGCTCGGCTACGCATTGTGGAGTACCAATGTTCTCGCCAAAATTGTTGGCCTCTCGTGGATCGTCGTGGGCATCCTGATCGCACTCTTACTCCGGCGGTTCGGACGCACTCTCGAAACCGACGAGATCTAGGCCGGTCGACCAGCCCACCCACCGCCCGCGTGGAAGCACCTCAGCGGTTCGCCCGAATAGCGTGCCGCTGAGGTGCTTCGAAACAGGAACTGATGGCAATCTTGCACCGATGAATCGGCTGACTTGGTAGCCTACTTCGCGTCTAGCGGGAGCAGGATGCCCTTCACTGTGGGATCCGTTGCGAGGAACTTCTGCACGGCAGGGTCCTTGAACGCGGCGACCAGCTTCTTGATGTTCGCGGTCTTCAGGTACTTCGTGCCCACCGTGAGTTGGCCAGCGAAGTCATCCGGAGCCTGCGGGGCGAAGATCTGCTGCTCGAGCGGGATCTTGGCAGCGAGGTAGTACTCGGTGTAACCGACGGCGGCATCCAAGTCGGGCAGGGCTCGGGACTGCGCCGCGAAGTCGAGCAGCGTAAACTTCAGGTGCTTCGGGTTGGATGCAATGTCATCCTGGGTTGCATCACCCTTCGTGGTTCCGGGCTTCAGCGTGATGAGTTTGGCGTTCTCGAGTACCCAAAGGCCCTGCGCCTCGTTGGCCGGGTCGGAGTAGAGCGAGATGGTCGCGCCATCCGGGATGTCTTTCACGCTCTTGTACTTTTGTGACCAGAGTCCGAAGCCCCAGCGGAACACGGGTGTCGCTGCGGTCTCTTTGAAGTCGGGGTTCGCCTCGAGCACCTGTCCTAGCCAGAGCTTGTGCTGGTAGACCGTGGCCGCAACCTCGCCATCGCTCACCGCACGGTTGATGGTGTTGCTGTCGGAGAGTCCCTTGAAGGCGACCTTGATGCCGTACTTCGGGGCGATCTTGGCCGCGACGAAGTTAACCAGCGCCTGCTCAGAGGCGTTACCTTCTGCGGTCGCGACGTACAGGGTGGCGCCGGTCACGGCATCCGCCGACTTTGTGGGACTGAGGATCGGGATGACGATGGCCGCAGCGATGGCGACCACGAGGACAACACCGCCGGTGACCCAGGGCCAGCGCCGACGCTTCTTCAATTCGAAGCCGAGGTCGTCATTCTGGTTCGATGCGGCCGGAGTGATGTCTGGACCTGTGGACATAGTGATACTTCCTTCGTGTGCTGTGGACGGTGTGGATAAGGGAAAAAGCGCGAGAGTCGAGCGGAATCAGGCGTCGATGAGTGAGCGGCGAGCGCGCGCGACGGTGCGGATGCGGGGAGTTGTCCACCGCACGAGGCGATCGCCGGTGAACTGCACGAG
>JBDTAD010000104.1:0-5149 GCA_039924815.1 Lacisediminihabitans sp. | reverse complement strand
GGTGATCGGAGTGCTCGCGCTCGTGCCGTGGGGTTTTGTTAGTGGAGTCGCCCGATGAGTGCCGAAGCATCAGCATCTAAGTCAGCGTCACCGTCTGCGAGCTACTCCAGGAGGCGTGCGGTCTGGCCGGTGTGGGCCGTCGCTGTGTTCTTCGCGATCCTCTACAGCTACGCCTTCTGGGAGGGAATTGGCAACGCCGTCGGGGTGCCGCAAAGTGTCTGGGCGAGCTATCACCTCGGGATCTCTGCCGTTGGCTGGGTGTTGCTCAGCATCGGTGTTCTTCTCTCGCCCGCAGTCTTTGTGGTGTGTCTGCTTCTCAGTCGAGGACGAGGACTCATTGTGCGTGCGCTCGTCTATGCAGCCGGACTCTGCGTGGTCAGCGCAGTGATGGCGTCCCTGCTGATCGCGCCGATCCTCGTTAACTTCATCGCGTAACCGAGAGCAATAGCGGCAGCACTCCCGCGTGACGCGCGTCGTTTTAGAGAGCGGCGAGGATGCACAGGGCAATCAACACCAGCTGGCCCGCTAATCGTGGCCAGAACGGTATGGCTGCCCGGCCAAACTTCTCACGGTGGCTCGCTGCATAGGCATTGGCGGGAAACACGGCAACAAGAAAGATGGCGAGCGCGATTCCTGCCGCGAACTGCAGCGCTGGGATGAGCAGTCCGACGCCACCGGCTATTTCGCACACTCCCGTGAAATACACGAGGTTTCGCGGGCTCGCTAGCCCGCGAGTTCGCAGTATCGGCGGAATCATTGCTGCCATGGTGCGTGCCACGGAGGGCACGAAGTGCGTGACGCCCATGCCGATGAAAGTGAGCGCGAGCACTACGCGGAGGATCCACTGTCCCAGTTCTACGGCGGCAGCATCCATTGTCATATTGTGTCGCGGATAAGCCAAAAGACCCCTGTACTTTGCGCAACCGCGGTGAGTCGGTTCGTGCCAGGGGAGGGGCGCGGCGTAACAGAGGGCGCGCACGCAGTAAAGTGTGAGTGTCTCGCGCCCCAATGACCGTGGCGCACGCGCCTGCCCGCCTGCCCAGTCAAAGGAATCGTTTCGTGTCAAAACCGATCGTGTTGATCGCAGAAGTTCTCTCGCCCGCCACCGTGGATGCGCTTGGCCCGGATTTCGATGTCCGCACCGTCGACGGCACTGATCGCCCAGCCCTCTTGGCCGCGCTCACGGATGCCCACGCCATCCTGGTGCGGTCCGCGACGAAGGTGGATGCAGAGGCAATTGCAGCGGCAAAGTCGCTGAAGGTCATCGCCCGTGCCGGGGTTGGGCTCGACAACGTAGACATCAAGGCAGCGACCAACGCGGGTGTCATGGTGGTGAACGCGCCAACCTCCAACATCATCTCTGCGGCAGAGTTGACGATTGGTCATATATTGAGCCTCGCCAGGCACATCCCCGCTGGGCATGAATCCCTCGCGCACGACCAGTGGAAGCGCTCGAAGTACACCGGCGTTGAGATCTACGAAAAGACGATCGGCATCATTGGCCTCGGCCGTATTGGCGCACTCATCACCGCGCGCATGCAGGCCTTTGGAACGAACATCATCGCGTACGACCCCTATGTCACGAGCGCTCGTGCCCAGCAACTCGGCGTGACCCTTGTGAGCCTGGAGGAACTCCTCACCACGAGCGACTTCATCACGATTCACATGCCGAAGACTCCGGAAACCACCGGGATGATCTCCGATGACCAACTCGCGATGATGAAGCCAACCGCTTTCATCATCAACGTCGCCCGTGGTGGGCTTATCGACGAAGACGCGCTGTACCGCGCCCTGAGTGAGCACAAGATCGCCGGTGCTGGACTGGACGTGTTCGTCAGTGAACCGCCCACCGGATCCCCGCTACTTGCACTCGACAACGTGGTCGTTACGCCGCACCTCGGGGCATCGACCGACGAGGCGCAGGAGAAGGCGGGCGTCTCGGTGGCGAAGTCCGTGCGGCTCGCGCTCTCGGGTGAGCTCGTGCCGGATGCAGTGAACGTCGCTGGTGGGGTCATCAACCCGACCGTGCGACCAGGCATCCCGCTTATGGAGAAGCTTGGACAGGTCTTCAGTGGCCTTGCTCACGGTTCACCACTGACTACCGTCGATGTTGAGGTCCGCGGCGAAATCGCTGAGTTTGACGTGAGCGTGCTGAAGCTTGCGGCGCTCAAGGGAATCTTTACCAACATCGTGAGCGAGTCGGTGTCGTACGTGAACGCACCCCTCCTCGCCGAACAGCGCGGTATCCAAGTCAGGCTCGTGACGGACGCTGTCAGTGACGAGTATCGCAACCTGTTGACCATTCGTGGTGCACTCAGTGACGGTAGCCAGATCTCAGTTTCTGGCACGCTCACCGGCACCAAGCAGATCGAAAAGATCGTCGAAATCAATGGCTACGACGTCGAGGTCTCGGTAACCGACCACCTCATCGTGATGGTCTACACCGACCGCCCCGGCATCGTGGCAATCTACGGCAAGGAATTCGGCGACGCAGGAATCAACATCGCCGGTATGCAGATCAGTCGGCGCGAGGCAGGCGGCCAGGCGCTCAGTGTTCTGACGGTTGATTCGCCAGTCCCGGATGGCCTGCTCGATTCACTTCGTGTGGCGATCGACGCCGAGCTGCTGCGCGAGATCGACATCACCGAGTAGTTCGGCTTGATCCAACGTCTCTAGATAACTGTGGCGCGCCTCCTCCGACCCGAACGGATGAGGCGCGCCGATCAGATAAGAGCGCGCGTTACGCTAAAGCGTGTCGCTCTTGGTCTCGTTCTGCACGACGCGTTCGCCGCTGGCAGGGTCGACACCCGTGCGAGTCGTCACCACTGAGGAGCGACGTCTAAGCACAAGAACGAGCGAGATGATGAAGACTACGAGCCCGGCACCCATAAGCAGGTAGCCCACGAGCACGAGGTTAATCCAGGCGACCTGAACGTTGACGGCGAAGGCCAAGATAGCTCCGACGACGAAGAGGAAAATACCGCTTCCGATACCCATGTTCTCTGTGTCCTTTCACTTGCCGTTCTGCGCCGTGCCTGCCCCAGGGGGACTCGGTCATCGGCGGCGCGTCAAGTTTACCAAATAACCCCCCGAAAGGGGGTAGACCTGTATAAAAGCTGCGAGGCACCTGAGAGTGCTCCGCCGATAGGCTCGATCGCGTGACCCGATTCCCACGACGTATCGCGGCCATCACGGCCCTCCTGACCACAGCTCTGCTCACCACCGGGCTAATGCTGGCGGCCCCACTGTCGGCATCCGCGCACACAGTCGACGTGCCCACTGGGGTGCAGGACTTCTCTTTCGATTCTTATAGCGCTGACTACTATCTGGCCCGAGATGCCGAGGGACATTCGACCCTGCGTACCGTCGAGACGCTCGTGGCGAAGTTTCCGAGCATCGACCAAAACCGTGGCATCATCCGCGCGATCCCTAATGACTACGACGGCGTGCCTCTCCACACCGCAGTAGTGTCGGTTACAGACGCCACGGGAGCGCCCGTGCACTTCGACGCCACAGACTCGGGCGACTTCACCGAGCTCGCCCTCGGCACGGACGACTATGTGCACGGCAAACAGAGCTATGTGATCACCTACACCCAGCAGAACGTGGTCCGCGCTTTCACTGACACCGGCGACGATGAGTTGTACTGGGACACGAACGGCACCGGTTTTGCTCAACCCTTCGGTAACGTGACCGCGCGGGTGCACATTGACCCGGCAATTGTGCCGTTCCTGACCGGGAACAATGCCTGCTACCGGGGTGCACAGGGCGCGACGGATCGGTGCGACATTGCTGGGCCATCCGACGACGCTACGGCTGCTGGAGGCCAGCAGTACACCGCGACAACGAGCAAACTTGCAAGCGGAGAGAATATGACCGTCGTGATCGGATTCACGCTCGGGACCTTCGTGCAAGTGCCAGCAGAGCAGAAGCCGGTTGAGCCGGCACCGGTGTTCGAGAACAGGGGTCCAACACCGTGGTGGGGCATCCTTGGCTCGGTGCTCGTGATGGTGCTCGCCGTGGGCGGCGCGGCAGTGACGATCGTGCGACGGATTCTCGGTCCGCACGACGCGAAGGGCAGCGGGATTATCATTCCGCAGTACACCGTTCCCAAGGACCTCAACTTGCTGGAGGCAGCGGAGCTCATTGGCAGATCGAGCTACGCCGTCCCCGCGCAGATCGTCAGCTTTGCGGTGCGCGGCAAGCTGCGCATCCTCGATTACCCCGTGACCGCGGGCGATGCCAAGTACACCCTGCAGTTTCTTGATCAGAGCGGTCTCGACGATCAAGAGCTGCGGCTTCTCCTTGCGCTTTTCGGTGGCTCTGAGGCTCACCCGATCCAAGCGGGTGCTGTGCGAGAAATCGGTGTCGTGAACGACAAGCTTGCCCGGTCGATCGGTGTCGTGAAATCCAGCGTTCCCGCTCGCATTATCGCCCGCGAATTCAAGGTGAAGCGCTCGTCATCCGCCGGTTTTTTCACGGCAGGGGGCAACTTTCTGCTGATCTTCCTCGCCGTGGGTCTCACGATCTTCTCCGCTTTCGTTGGCGCATTCAGCGCGTGGGGTATCGGCTCGGTGTTCGTGGCGTTCATCTGTCTTTTCCTCTCGATTGGATTCGCTTGGCGGCCCGCAGTTCTCACCGCTTCTGGTGCCGAGCAACGCGATTACCTGCTCGGTATGCGTGACTATCTGCGTCTCGCCGAGGCTGACCGCTTTCGTATGCTGCAAAGCCCAGAAGGTGCCGAGCGGGTCAAGGCGCAGGGCTTCGATGTCAGCGACTCTGCGCAGGTTGTGAAACTGTACGAAAAGCTGTTGCCCTTTGCCGTGCTGTGGGGAGTCGAACGGGAGTGGAGCAAGGAACTCGCCGTGTACTACGAGCAGCAGACCAGTTCGCCCGACTGGTACGTGACGAACGGTGCGTTCAATGGCGCGCTTTTCGCCCAGTCCCTCGGGGGGCTGAGCTCCGCCGTGACAACCAGCGCAACAGTGCCGCAGACGACGTCCTCGTGGTCGGGGAGTAGCGGCGGCAGCTTCTCCGGCGGCTCCTTCGGCGGTGGGTTCTCCGGCGGTGGCGGGGGCGGCGGGGGTGGCGGGGGCCGCTAGAGCCCAGACCGGCAGGCGGTATTCTGGCAACACACTCGTTTTCGCTG
>JBDTAD010000103.1:0-11851 GCA_039924815.1 Lacisediminihabitans sp. | reverse complement strand
GCGACATCACGCCATCCAACATCATGCTGGTTGACTACGGCACCACGGCATCGCGACCTCGAGCGCGGCTCACCGATTTTGGTATCGCCTTGGATGCCGCATCCGCCGCCCCAGAAAGCGATCGCATCACCGCAACTATCGCCTTCGCCAGCCCAGAACAGATTTCGAACGCGAAGCTCACTCCAGCCTCAGATGTCTACTCGCTCGGGCTCGTGCTTCTGGCATCGTTCACCCGCGAACTCGCTTTCCCCGGAACGCTTGAGCAATCTGCGGCACTGCGGATGTCTCGGGACCCTGCTATTCCCGATCTGGTGCCACCGGCTTTTCGCGAGCTACTCACGCAGATGACGGTGCGAGACCCGGCTGCGCGTCCGAACCCAGAACACGTGCTCGAGCGTCTGCGCGTCGCACTTCGTTCGCTGCGCGAGTGAAGCTGACCGGAGTGGGTTAGCCAAAGTCCTCGTCGAATGTGGGGTCTGCGGCGGGCGAGGGCGCCGGTGTGTCATTGACTTCAATCTGAGCCCACACGACGGGCATCCCAGGAGAGAACAGGATGTCGAGACCGGGACCGCCACGCAGCGGGGGAATCGTCACGTACCCACCACCCGCCTGGATGGCGATCAAGATCTTGCTTTTGAGCTCGTCAACCGGGCTGGGCAAGAAGTAATCCCTGCCATCAACGGTGAGCCTGTGAACGACCGTCACTCGGTGCCCCTGTCCCTTATCAACTCGGTGTGAAGCTTGCCACCACGCTACCGTCTCAGACTCCAGCGTTGGCTGGTTACCAGCCACGAGATGCGGATTTCGGCTGATAAGGTGCGTAGCACGGGCGGAGTCGTTCTCGCCTGATTTCAGCCGAAGGATACCTGTGGGCGCGCTCTATTACGACGGTGACGAGTTCGAACTCGACGATCGGCTCCTTACTCACCTTCAAATCGTGATCTCCACCAAACTTCGGCGAGGAGAGAGTTTCTTTCTGTCTTGGCAGGTACCGCTTGAGCGGGGTAGCGGACGAAACGCGATCTGGATCGACAACGGCGTGCCGATCCGGTTTTTCTATAGCGGATCACGCACCGTCTCCGTCAACCGCCACTGGGTCGAGTCGATGATCATGAGTGCGAGCCGCGCATCCGGCCTCACTGTTGAGGAAGAACCCGTTCAGGCTAGCTGACCGACACCTGATCGCCGCCGGCTTCTTTCGCGCGATACATTGCCGAATCGGCTCTCGTAAGAATCTGAGAGGCGGTCGCCTTCGAATCAACGGTGGCGATTCCGATCGAGGCGGACAGATGCCACGGCGTACCCTCGGCGACGGCCGCACGAATCGCCGCCAGCATCCGCTCGGCAATGTTCTTTGCCTCGTCAACGTCGGCGCGCTCGCACAACACAACAAATTCGTCTCCACCGAGCCGCGCGACAGTGTCACCCGACCGAGCCGTGCTGGACAAGGATGTCGCCACTCGCACGAGCGCGTCGTCACCCGCGGCGTGACCCCACTCGTCATTGATCGCCTTAAAGCGATCCAGGTCGATGAACAGCACCGCGAAGTTGTCACCACGCGCGTGTCTCGCCAGAGAGTGCTCGAGTCGATCCATGAAAAGCCGTCGATTGGGCAATTCTGTCAAGGGATCACTCAGCGCCAACTTGGCGAGAAGCGATTCTGCACGATGCAGCAGAGCAGAATCGAGGTCCCGGCACAGTTCGCTCGCATCGACCGCGGCATCCGCCCAGGGAATCGAAGTGCCAGAGACATCCTCGCTCCATAGCGAAAACGAGTGACGCGGAGACAGCGGCGTCCGTCGGTTCGCGAGCGCGGGGTCTCCGAGCCAGTTGATGGACTGTGTGACTTCCTCGCGATACCACGCGATGAAATCTCTTTCTCCGCCGAGCCGGCGAAGCAGCAATCCCGCGACCCCCGGCAATTCCGGTACCAATTCCGGATAGTCCAGTGGGATCGCGTTGCTCGCAAAGTCGAGCGAACCCGTTGTAGTAGAAATCCTCTCGGCGACCGCAGCAATCTTTGCGGGCGGCGGAGTTCTCCCTATGCTGACGACCTTGTCTCCGAGACGGATGGTCGCACCGTCCGCCGGCACGAGGTCTAACAGGGTGACCGCGCCGGAGATGAGCCCCTCGGCGATGTCATCTCGGGCAGCAACCTGACTCACTAGCTTCGCGGCCATTCGCCGCGCCTCGTCTCGCCGCTCCAGCCGCGAGATGTCAACCATTGCACCGAGTTGAAGTCCGATCTGGTTTGCCAGGATCTCGAGTCCTTCGCGAACGCTGTAAGACAAGCGACGCTCGCTGCGATGCGCGCACGTGATCATGCCGACGAGCACGCCATTGCGCACAATCGACAGCGAGAGGGTGGAGACCTGCCCCATGTTCCGCATGAACTCAAGGTGGTGAGGGGAAACTGCTCGCAGTTCCGCACGGCTCATGTCCAACGCGTCGGCGTGGTCGACATGTGCATCTGACAGCATCGCCGCGGCTTCGCCCGCACTGTTCACGATCACGCGCGAAAGCTTGGAAAGATAAAGTTGGCGCGCCTGCACGGGGATGTCAGAGGCCGGGAAGTGCAGCCCCAAATACGGCTCCATCCCTTCGGTGATTGCTTCAGCCACGATTTCACCATGGCCATCAGGATGGAAGTGATAGACCATCACCTGATCGAAACCCGTCACCCGACGTACTTCGATCGCCGTGTGCGCCCACAGCTCGCGGTCAGTTCGAGCTTTCGCCAGCCGACGGAATGACTCGCGCATCGTGGAGATCCGGTCTCCGTCGCCATCGACGAGCGGCTCTAGCTCGACGATCAGTGACGTGTCAAGCGAGTGCACTATGACGTCAAATTCGCGGCCTTCGATCGTCGCTTGCGTCGGATTCGACGCGGCCGTGAGTGGGTCAAGTATGTCTAGAAGCTGCGCGACTGCCTCGCGACCGACAAGTTGAGCCAGACTGCGGCCAAGCAACGCGACAGGCTCTGCGCCGACCAGCGAGTATGCGTTATCGCTCACCCGGGTAATGACGAAACTCTCGCCGGAAACCACCAGCATGAGACCGTGCGGCTGCACTGCTCCGGGAAACCGGATGGGCTCAAGAACGCACTCCGCCAGCCGTTCGAACTCACCCGGTGGGAGGCGTATTTCGGAAACTTCCATCAGATCCCCATGTGCTTTGTTGCCCCCGATGGCGCACGACAAAGTTTACGGGAGCACATGGCAGAGCGCGTGGTTTTTGAATTGGGTACTCGCGCGGCGGCGGAGCAGGTGCGCCGGATGATGCGGCACGCTGCCAAGCAGGTACCCTCGACTGGCGTGAAGGCGACCGGCTCGAATGTGGGCCGAGTTCTGGACTGCCACTTCCCCGGCAGCCTGTCATGAGCTCGATTTCGTTATGCGCTATCGGGAAGTCCGACGTCAGTTACGACGGAGGTCAATCTTCTCCTTCTCGCTGAGTCGACACCCATCGCAACGCCTGCCCCAATGAGCACCAGGAGGAGGATGGCACTGAGGTAGTACACGGCCACAGCCAGCCCCACGTAGAGGACAGCGATACCGACTCCAATGGCCGGCAAGCTCATTCCGGCATAGCAGATCAAAAAGAGTCCGGAAAGTGCCTCGCCTCGCTTCGAGGGTGTCGCGAGGGCGGCAACGGCGCCGATGGCGGCCTTGGTGAGCATCCCGGAACCCGCGCCTCCGAGCACCCCAGCGAGGAGGAATTCGATCAGGCTGCCGGTTTGCACGCCCACAGCGAGAAGCACGAGTCCGACCATGCCGGCGCCCAGCCCGAGAGTTTGTCGCAAGAAGAGGGGTAACCGGCTCGTGGCGGTTTGAGCGAGCGTGGCTGCACCCATGAGCACGAAGGCAACGGTTCCCGCGAGCATGTGACTCGGAATACTGAGTTCCCCGGCGGTAAAGCCTGCCGAGATGGCGGTATAAACGCCGGTGATCGCGAATGCGACGAACCCGGTGATTAACGCGGTCAGAAATGCGCCTCGATTGCCATGGTTGAGACTGACCCGCTGAGGTCGGTAGCTGGGGCGCACGGGAAGGGCTTTGACGGTTTCAGGGGTGAACACCACAGCCACGATGGCGAGCACAAGCAGCACACCCGAAACGATGTAAGGAGTGCGGAGGGGCGCGCTGACGTATTGAGCCAAGACACCACCGAGCAGAGGTCCGATAGCCAGCCCACCAACGTTCGCTCCGGTCGAGACAATTTCGAACCGTTCGGGGCCATCATCGGGGCGATGAGCGGTGTGCAGCTCGTACAGGTGCGCAGTCGCGGTGCCAGCAATCATTCCGACGCCAAGACCGCCCAGGAGCCGACCAATCAGCAGCCCAGGTAGCTCTGGAAAGACAAGGAAAATGACTGCTGCGATCAACTCCAAGACCAGCGCTGGGATGAGGATTCGCTTGCGTCCGATCCAGTCCGAGACGTGGCCAAGCAGGATGAGCCCAGCAGCGACGCCGAAGGCAAACACACCGAATACCACCGTGACCACGGCCATGCTGAATCCGTCGCGAGCCTGATAAAGCGGGTAGAGCGGGGTAGGGATCGCGTTGAAGATCATCGCCGCCATATAGGCAACCGCGATGAGCCAAAATCCTGCGGCATGTCGCTTGTGCGTTCGCGAGCGTAAGACAGATGCGGGTGGGTGAGCGATCACAGAGAATCTCCGTAGTTCGGGAATGGGCTTCTCTTCACCTTGAGGCCTTGCGTCAATCATGTCCAACGAATGATTCTGCTCGTAACTATCTGCCTGTGAGATAGTTGGGGCATGGAATTGCGCCAGTTGGAATGTTTTGTCGCTGTGGCAGAAGAGGCAAATTTCACGCGAGCCGCTGGCCGACTCCACGTCGTGCAGTCGGCCGTGTCTGCGACCATCGTCACTCTTGAGCGAGAACTGAACACTCAGCTCTTGGAGCGCACCTCCCGTCGCGTCGTTCTGACCGAAGCTGGTCGCACCCTACTCCCGAAGGCGCGCGCGACACTTGCCGCGGCTCGTGAGGCTCGCGACGCCGTCGATGCGGTCAACGGGATTATCGGGGGAACGCTCCGTGTCGGCACCTTGAGTTCGCTGGGCGTCTTTGACTTGGCGGCGCTGTTGGGCGTTTTCCACCGTGAATATCCCACGGTTTCGCTGCATCTGGAGACAGTGGGATCCGGCGATGGCTCACCGGGGCTTATCGATGAACTCGTGGGCGGGCGCCTGGACGTCGCGTTCGTGTCACTACCCGGCCCAGTGCCCAAAGGTGTGCGGCTGAACGAGCTAGTTCGCACTCCCCTAGAACTCGTGGTCCCGGTCGGACACCGGCTGGCGGGCCGCCGTAAAGTCACCTTGCCGGAGCTGGAGAATGAGCGGTTCGTTGACTTTCCGACCGGCTATGGAAACCGCGCATTGACGGACCGCGCCTTCGACAGCGCCGGGATAGGGCGAGAGGTGGTCATCGAGATTGCGTCCATTCTCGCCGCGGCCGACTATATCCGTCACGGTCTCGGCATCGCTCTGCTGCCACGCGGCACCGCGACACTGCGCGACGACGTGGTCAGCGTAAACGTCCGCGGATCGGATCTTGATTGGCCGATCAGCCTGGCTGTTCCGAGCAACCGCAACCCGACGGCAGCTGCTCGCGCTTTTGAAGACCGCGTGCTTGGGCGCGACTAACGGGGGCGGTACAAATTCGTGGGAACGGCCGCACAGGCCCGGCTGCCGCTTGCCGACTATGACCACCATCACAGCCGCCTGGCACCTAACGCTTCATTGCCCGGGTACTCGGTTCCATTCGCTGATAACCCGGTAATCGCGTTCATATCCGAGTTCGCAAACGGCTGAGGTGTCCAGGCTAAATAGTTGCCCAGCTGTGGCGGTCAGGCCCAGCCAGACACCGGTGAGCGCGCGCAAAAAGTGTCCATGAGAAAACAAGAGGATGTCCGTTCCCTCCCGAAGAAGTGGTTCAATCGATGCAATGAGCGACTCGGCGCGGGAAGTGACCTCCGCAACGGTTTCGCCGGGAGTGAGCCCAGCGGGTGCCCCCTGCTCCCAGACCGTCCATGGAGTGCCAAGTTGCTCGACTATCTGTGGGGTCGTGAGCCCTTCATAGGCGCCATAGTCCCACTCCACCAGTCGTATGTCCGTCTCGGCCGTAGGGAAACCGGCATACCGCGCCGTTTCCCTAGCCCGCTGCAACGGGCTAGTAAGCACACGAGCGAATTTCCTCCCAGCTATGAGCCTGCCCGCCAATTGGGCCTTGTACTCGCCGGTGGGCGTGAGCGGAATGTCCGTCAACCCCGTATGGCGCCCCGAGCGGCTCCATTCGGTTTCTCCGTGCCGCACCAACACGATGCGACCACCGCGTTCAGGATTCGTTGAAAGAGCCATTTATTCATTATCAATGCCAGATCAACGAACACCGACCGGAATCTCGGAGTCGGAGACAGCAACGGTTTCGCGATCATCCACTCGGTCTCTGATCAACGGCAACAACACTCCACACGCCATCCGTGCGCACGAGGTGATTCCAGCTGCCGGTGGGAACCTCGAGCCCGGTCTGTGCAGGGTCGAGCGCGGCGATCAACGGACGAATCACCGCATCGTGGGTGACGACCACAACCGGATCGCCATCCGGACCGTCCAGAAGAGCATCGAGAGCTGGCCGGGCTCGCGCAAGAACATCCGCGAGTGGCTCGACTCCGGGAGCGTCATCCACTGTCCCCCACTGCGCGATGACCTCAGCCTTAACGTTCCCGGTCTGCGGGCCGTAATCACGATCGTTAAACCGTTCATCGACGGAGTGCGAAACACCAGCGGTTTCAGCGATGATGCCTGCAGTACGAGCAGCCCGCATCAAGGGACTCGACACCACTCGTGCAGGTGCTTTGGCAGCGAGGACATCCGCAACTGCGTGCGCTTCCGCGAGCCCGATCTCATCAAGTGGTGGATTCGCGAGCCCTCGCAGTCGTCCCTCCGCGTTCAACGCGGTCTGCCCGTGACGAACGAGATAGACATGCTGAGTTCGCTTCGTTGCCTGTGTCATAGTTCGATCCTCTCCCTTCCGCCATCACACTGCAGCTTCGATGGCATCAGTCGACTTCACGGGATCCTCCTGAAAGATCCTTTTATAAAGATCGCCACCGAAGCTGGTCGTGAGTGGCTCGCCTTCGACAAGTTTGAAGGTACGCTCACGGTCAGCGCGAAGGAATCGAGTGCTCGTGGAATCCTTGACGAAGCTGTGCGCGAGGTCATATTGGTGCGTTACGAAGACGACTTTGATGTCCGAAGCGAGGAGCGCTTGGATGACTTGGCGGCCGATCTCCGATCCCTCGCGTTCGTTCGTCGAGGCAAAGGACTCGTTGAAGAGAACGAGGGCTCGTGGCTTTACCGTGTCCGCGATTTCGCTCATCCGGCGGAGTTCCTCATCGAGTTTGCCGCTGTTCATGCTGGAGTCTTCTTCGCGCGTGAAGTGGGTGAAGACTCCCGTGCAGACATTGGCGGTCAACTCTTCTGCGGGGGCGAACATGCCGCACTGCATCATCATCTGGGCGAGCCCCACGCTGCGCAGAAAGACCGACTTACCACCCCGATTGGCACCTGTGACGAAGATCAACGGCATCCCATCAGCAGACACGTCGTTGCCAAAAGCTGGGCCGTTAGAGACCAAGGCGAGGCTCACGTCGTAGAGATTCCGACAGTGAAACACCACAGCGTCCGAATCCGTCGGTGTGGGGAACGCAATTGGCTGGTCTTTACCTTCGAGAACATCCTGAAGGTTTAGGCAGCCGATGTAGAACCCGAGCTCGCTGCGGACCATCTTAAAGAAGCTGAGGATGTGATCAGTCGAGCGTGCCAGAGCGTCGGCAACGAGGTTGATACCGTTGCCGCGCAATTCGTTGAGAGCGTTGGCTCCAGCCTCATCCCGATCGGCAATCCGGAACGAGAGCGCCGGATGCGCGAACGCCGAGAGCTTCTCTCCGAGCGTCTGTCGGGTCTCGTTCGGTCTCCGCAAGACAAGGCCCGTGCCTTTGCCGCCATGGTCTAGCTGGAAGCTGAGGAGGACGCCGCTCTTGAAGCGCATCTGCCGAAGATGCTGATCGATTAGGCGGAAATAATCATCGTCTAGTTCGTGCATCAACATGTCAAAAAAGCGGGTGAATCCCTCGGACTCAAAGTCCGCACGGTGCTCTTCGGCGATGGAACGCAAGATTTTGAGGAGTTGGGAGAAGATCTCCAGCACTTCGATCGCATGTTGGAGGATCGCTGCGGGGTAGCGGTCCGACATCCAGCCGAACACTTTCTTCTCCCTGGTGATCGCCTCGACCGAGAGGTCGTACAGTTCGCGGACTATTTGCTGCTGCGACTGGCAGTCGCGGAGGACGTCTTGCCGATAGGTGATTTCTTGCACGTCGGGCAGGCTTTGCAGGAGTGCCGCTTTAGCGGTATCCCAGAGAAATTTGTCGCCGCCGGCCATCGCATCAATGAGTGTGGTCAATTCGACATCTTGACTCAGCGTGTCCGCGTTCACGGGCAGGGGTGCTTCTGGGTCGAAGTCTCGATCTCGATGCATCAGAAATGCCTTCACGATGCGATCCTCTCTTTCATGCGCTCGAAGCCCAGACCGTATTTGTTAGCGATCGCGACCGCGTAGGCAAGACCATCTGCCGGTTTCGCAACCAGCTTGAAGGTGCGGGAAGCCGGTTCTGCGGGGTCGACAGCGGCAACCAGGCTTAATGTGGTGTCGCTAAGCGTCGAGAGCTCGTCAACGAACGTCACACACACACAGACGATGTCACGTTCAATGATCTGCCGGAGGACAGCGGTTCCCAGAACAATGGCGTCCTCCAACGTGGTTGAGCTGAAGACCTCATTCATGATGATGATGCTGTCGCTGGTGGCGTTGTGCAGAGTCTCGTGAATGCGCACCAGTTCGTCTTCGAGTTTTCCATGAAGGGTGTGGATGTCTTCTTCCTTTTCGTAGTGCGTGAAAAGGCTGTCGAAGAGAAACAGTACGGCGTTTGTGCCCGCAACAGGAAGGCCGAGTGCCGCGAGATAGTGAAGCTGGCCGAGCGTTCGGGAGAAGGTCGTCTTTCCTCCCTGGTTAGCGCCAGTAACGACGATCACACGTTCCTTGGCGGTCAAGGCAAAGCTGTTCGTGATCACTGCGGTCTGGTCAGCCACGAGTCTGCCGGCCAATACCACGTCATAGATTTCCGATGCGCCAACCGCCTTCGAGGCAGAAACTGTCGGGTAACAGACGCTGAGTCCTGAGTCGGTCAGTCGTGCGGTGTATTCGCGGTACGCGAGATAGAACTGCACCTCGCGATCGAAGCGGGTAATCGTCGGATCAAGGTAATCGTTGTGATCCCTGACGAAGGTATCCAGCGTCCGGAAGGTCTCAGGGTTTAACTGCGCGACGAGCGCGAGGATGTTGGCCTCAACCTGGTTCATGTCGAGGTAGCTGTTGTACTTCACCAGGTGACTCCGCACATCGCCCTGGCGAAATTTCGCGAAGGTCTCTTCAACCTCGGCACTGTAATCCGGCTCCTCCGCGTAGCTGGTGACCGTGACCTTACTTCCGTAGATCTGCACGTTGTACCGGATCGAATCGAGAGCGGACTCGACGGCCCGCAGCTCGCACATCAAAACTGTGAATTCAGATCCGTGCACGTAAGCATCCAGAAAGCTCCGGAATTCAGTCATGCCGGCAGAAACGAGGCTGTCGCTGACCAGTCGTTCGGCCAGGCTCATCACCGCAGCTTGATAGGTGCGATGCGCTGCCAATAGCCAGAATTGCTTCTGACGATCATCGTGCAGTTTTTTCACCTGCGACAGCCGCTCGCGCATATCGCGCATTGTCGCCGCGAACTGAGTGATGTGCTCACGAACCGTGTCGTCGTCCAGATCGTGAAATACATCGTGCCGGTATGCGATCGCTTCAACGCTAGTGAGCGTCGTGTAAAAGTACGGTGCGAGTTCGTATGACTCGCGATCCGTCATCAGCGTCTGAACCAGTTGATCGAGGTTCAGGTCGGTGAAGCACGATGGCGCAGTGCTCTGGAGCGACGGGGTATCGCCGTGCTCTCCCTCGAACAGGATGCTCCGGAACGACCCCCGGTATTGTCGGCTCTCTCCCACCGTGTTCCTCCTTCAGCCGTGCCTCTGCACCACACAATCTGGTGCTACAGGTAGAGGCCATCAGCGGAGGTTCCGCGGTTATAAGGTGAGCTTCATCACCGTCTTCAGTCTGCTCCTTCACACCTGCGATATCAATGTGAGTGAAAATGACGATTGTGCCGCTCTGAGCGACAGCCGCGGTAGTGTGGAAGAGGCGATGGGCCCCGCCTGGATGCTTCCCCCAGATCCGAACCGCACTGATAGCTGATGGTACCTACCTCATACAGGAGGTAGAAGTATGTCGCTCGAAACCTTTGATGTCGTCATCGAGATCCCGCAGGGTTGCCGCAACAAGTACGAAGTCGACCACGCCACCGGGCGTATGCGGCTTGACCGCACACTTTTCACCTCCATGGTCTACCCGGCGGACTACGGCTTCATCGATAACACTCTCGGTAAAGACGGTGACCCTCTTGACGCCCTTGTACTCTTGGACGAGCCAACTTTCCCCGGTGTTATCGTCTCCGCACGGCCGGTCGGCGTCTTCCAAATGGAAGACGAGAACGGGTCGGATGCGAAGATCATTATGGTGCCCGCCTCGGATCCGCGCTGGAATACGGTCGCCGATATCGAGGATGTCCCAGAATTCACGCGGGACTCCATTGCGCACTTCTTTGCCCACTACAAAGATCTGGAGCTGGGTAAGTTTGTGACCGTACACGGGTTCGATAATCGAGCGCGCGCCGAACGGATCATCACGGAATCAGTGCACGACTTTCGAGGCAGCGACACCTACGAGAGCTGAGCTGCGGAGCAGCCTCAGTCTCGCTCGCTGAGCCTGTCGAAGCGCGCGAGCCTGTCTAAGTGCGCACTTCCGATCAGGAACACGACAAGTGCAACGAGCATGGTGACGGCCATGATGAGCCACGAGGTCTTGTAACCGAGAACAACCAGCAAAAATCCGAAGATGACTGGCCCTGCTGCGTGGCCGGCGTCCCACAGACTGCCGAACACTCCCATGGCTGCGCCGTAATTCCCCTTCGTGACGAGATCCCCGATCATCGCCATAGTCGAGGGCGTGACTATCCCGGTGCCGAGCCCGAAGATGATACTCATCAGCAGCAACGCGCCAAAGTCGTTGCGATAGGGGATGACGAGAAGCGACGTGACGCACAGTAAGACGCCGACGACGATCAAAAGCTTGCGCGACCGGAGGCGATCGGAATATCGCCCCATGAGCGGGCGGATCAGCACGGACGCCACTCCCTGCCCGCCGGCGAGCAGCCCAATCTGCCACACCGGCAGGCCGATACTCACCCCGTAGATCGGAAGATAGGCCTGCAGGGATCCAATTCCAAGCCAGAGGATGGCCTCGACCAGACTGATCAGACGGATGGCCGGGTCGGCGATGATCTCGCGAACACCGGCCGCGATCGTGTGGAGCGAGGCACGCAGTCCTCTCGCCGCTCCGGCTGCTGCTGGTGGCGCGCTGGTCAGAGCGTCTTTCGGAACCCTCGTCGTGGTCAGTAGTGCCAGAATGCCGATGAACCCGCAGATCACGAAGGACAGTGAAAAGTCAGACAGGGTCAGCGCGAGTACCGCACCGCCCAGAATCGGCCCGACGACGATGCCCGCGTTCTCCGCAGCGTTGTAGATGCCAAGCCTCTGCCCGCGAGCCCGGGGATACGCTTTAGCAACCAGTGCAGACGCGGGTGGTGCGTACACCGCAGTGGCGAGGCC
>JBDTAD010000102.1:0-3638 GCA_039924815.1 Lacisediminihabitans sp. | reverse complement strand
CGGCCAGAACGTGGGTACCCTCTCCAGCCGCAAGGTCCCCTACTTTCGGCGCAACCTCGGGGTGGTCTTCCAGGACTTCCGGCTGCTGCCACAGAAGACTGTCTTCGAAAACGTTGCGTTCACGCTTCAGGTGATCGGCAAGTCTCGCGGGTTTATCCAGGAGGCTGTGCCCGACGTGCTCAAGATGGTCGGCCTCGCGGGCAAGACCGCCCGATTCCCACACGAGCTCTCCGGTGGTGAGCAGCAGCGTGTCGCTATAGCTCGTGCGATCGTGAACCGGCCCGCCATTCTGCTCGCCGACGAGCCGACTGGAAACCTCGACCCGTCCACAAGCGCGGGCATCATGACCCTGCTTGAGCGGATCAGCGCGAGCGGCACGACCGTACTGATGGCTACCCATGACGCCGGCATTGTCGACCAGATGCGCCGCCGCGTCATCGAACTCGTCAGCGGCCAAATCGTGCGCGACGAACGCCACGGTGGCTACGACACTCAGGCCCTGCCCATCCAAGAGCAGGACAACACACTTCCGGACGACGAGTCGGACTCATCCTGGAGGTCTGAAGCGTGAGGTTTGGCCTGATCATGTCCGAGGTCGGCCACGGACTCAGGCGCAACTTTTCGATGGTTGTGTCTGTGGTACTGGTGACCTTCATCTCGCTCACTTTTGTTGGTGCCGCAATACTTCTCCAGATGCAGATCGGGCAAATGAAGGGGTATTGGTACGACAAGGCGCAAGTCGCGGTCTACCTGTGCACCGACCTTTCCACGGATGGCAGCTGCAAGCTGGTCGAGGCGACGCCAGCGCAGAAGAAGGCCGTTGCTGACCAACTCAAATCGGCCACCCTGGCGCCGCTCATCAAGAGCGTGCAATTCCAAGACCACAATCAGGTGTACGCCCAGTACAAGAAGCAGTTCGGCTCGACGACGGGTTCAGACTTTGTCACGCCCGAGTTT
This sequence comes from Lacisediminihabitans sp., assembly GCA_039924815.1. GTDB lineage: Bacteria > Actinomycetota > Actinomycetes > Actinomycetales > Microbacteriaceae > Parafrigoribacterium_A. Next base: position 2,681 of record JBDTAD010000102.1, on the reverse strand, counting down.
TTGCCCGAAACTTTCTGGGTCAACATGAAGGACCCAAGCCAGTCTGACGTGCTCGTGGAGAATCTGTCCGGGATGCCCGGGGTTGAGCAGGTCAAGGATCAACGCAAGTACCTCGATCCGATCTTCTCCGCTCTCAACATCGCCAGCGTCACCGCGGTGAGCATTGCCGCTCTCATGCTCGTCGCCGCCGTGTTGCTCATTGCCACGACCATCCGTCTCTCCGCGTTCTCGCGCAGGCGGGAGTTGGGCATCATGCGGCTCGTGGGAGCCTCAAACCGGTTTATCCAAACCCCGTTCATCCTTGAAGGGGTGATCTCTGCCCTCATTGGGTCGGTGTTGGCCAGTGGTGCCATAGTCGCCGTAGTGAAGATCTTCGTTCAGGGCTACCTCAATGCCACACCGTCGGCCACGCCGTTTATCGGGATGAACGAGGCGTTCATCGTCGTGCCGATCCTGCTGGTCGTGGGCGCGGTGCTTGCCGCAGGCTCTGCTGGCGTCGCGATCAGCAGGTATCTCAAGGTCTAAGCTTCCGCGCGTCCTGCACTCGGGCTAAACTGATGGGCTGTCTGTACAGTGTCGACAGCTATCAAGGAGTTAATCGTGCCCAGAGAACGTGGCCAGAAGGTCGTGGCCACCAATCGCAAGGCCCGCCACGACTACACCATTGAAGACACCTACGAGGCCGGACTGGTCTTGACGGGTACCGAGGTGAAGTCGCTGCGCGAGGGCCGTGCATCGCTGGTGGATGGTTATGCCTTCGTAGAGTTTGGTGAGGCTTGGCTGGATGCGGTGCACATTCCCGAATACAACCAGGGCACGTGGACGAATCATCCGCCCCGCCGCAAACGCAAGCTGCTGCTGCACAAGGCACAGATTCTGAAGATTCTGAACAAGACCAAAGAGGGCGGGTACACGGTCATCCCGCTGTCGATCTATTTCAGTGACGGCCGCGCCAAGGTTGAGCTCGCGGTCGCCAAGGGCAAGCGAGAGTACGACAAGCGCCAGACCCTTCGCGAGCGCCAAGACAAGCGCGAATCAGACCGCGCCATGTCTGCACGACGCAACCTCGGTGACTAAGCCTGACGGGCAAGCTGAGTAAATACTCATGTTGTCTGCAAGAGAAAACCGTCTCTTGTCAGACTTCACTTGAAACACTGAATTTATGACCAGTAGCACGATTGTCGCACCCAGGGTGCTGTTGCTGTCAAAGGTTCCCGAAGTCAGTGTGTTGTTCTGGGTCATCAAAGTGCTCACCACGGGAATGGGCGAGACGACCTCAGATTATTTGGTCAAAGCATTCGACCCGGTCGCTGTTGTTGTCATTGCCGCGCTGGTTTTCATCGTGTGTTTCTTTGTGCAGTTCAGGGCTCAGCGCTATGTTCCTTGGCGTTACTGGTTGCTCGTCTCCATGGTCAGCGTTTTCGGAACAATGATCGCGGATGTTGCCCACATCGTTGTTGGGATCCCGTACGCGGTATCCAGTCTCGTCTTCGCCATCACGCTCGCAGTCGTCTTTTTCGTCTGGTGGCGTACCGAGCACACTCTCTCGATCCACAGCATTACGACATCGCGTCGGGAGCTGTTCTATTGGGCAACCGTGATCGTCACCTTCGCGCTAGGCACGGCTGCAGGTGATTTTCTCGCAAGAACGGTTGGACTCGGATTCCTCGTTGCGGGCATCCTGTGTGCGGTTCTGATTGCGATTCCTCCTCTCGGATATCGAATCAGCCAGGCGGGAGCTGTCTTCTTTTTCTGGGCCGCGTATGTGCTCACCCGTCCGCTGGGTGCATCCTTCGCTGACTGGAGTGCCATCGGGCACTCGGCTGGCGGACTGGGACTCGGTACGGGACCGGTGAGCATCGTCTTACTCGTCGCGATTGTTGCACTGGTCGGCGTGTTGTCCTTCACACACGCTTCAGTGAAAGCCGACTGACATGGTCACGCTCGACACAGTACGGACTCCCGCACGGCAGATACCTACAAGGCGGTTTCGAGGCTCTTCCACCGTTCCCGCCATCATCCTCGGGCTGCTGACTGTCGTCGTGGTGGCCATCGGCTCCTGGATACCGTCGCTGTGGGGTGACGAAGCGGCGAGCGTGCTCTCGGCCGAGCGACCGCTGCCTTCTCTATTTCGCATGCTGGGCAACGTGGATGCCGTTCACGGAACCTACTATTTCCTCTTGCATTTCTGGGTTCAGTTGTTCGGCACATCACCGTTTTCCGTGCGGTTGCCGAGCGCATTCGCCGCAGGCCTCGCAGTGGCCGGTGTCGTGGTTCTTGCCACCCGACTGAGCGGTCGACGCGCCGGAATTATCGCGGGCATCGTCTGCATCATGCTGCCGCGGCTGACCTATATGGGCGCAGAAGCGAGGGGCTACGCGCTCAGTGCCGCTTGCGTCACCTGGTTGTCGATCCTGCTGGTATCGGTGCTGACATCCGACCGGCCGCGCAGGCGGCTCTGGATCCTTTATGCCGTCGGAGTTGCTGTCTGTGGTTATGTCTTCCTGTTCAGCCTTTTGATCCTTGTGCCGCACGCTGTGATGGTCTTTGCGTTGAGGCGGAGGGCGGTGTGGCGTCGGTGGTTGATGGCTGCGGGCGTCGGATTCCTTGTGGCTGCTCCCGTGATAATCTACGGCATCTTCGAGAGCGGCCAAGTAGGTTTTCTGGCACACCAGAATGCC
>JBDTAD010000101.1:0-3207 GCA_039924815.1 Lacisediminihabitans sp. | reverse complement strand
CCTGAAGGAGAAATGAAATGGCAGTTGGAACCGTAAAGTGGTTTAACGCAGAAAAGGGCTTTGGATTCATTGCCCCCGAAGACGGTAGCCCCGATGTGTTCGCACACTACTCGGCTATCGCGACCAGCGGATACAAGTCCCTGGACGAGAACCAGAAGGTCGAATTCGACCTGGCGCAGGGCCCCAAGGGCCCGCAGGCAGAGAACATCCGCCCGCTCTAGTCACTAACGTGACAGCGTCCTATTAGCTGGACAAAAGCCGGTCTCCGCACTCGCGGAGGCCGGCTCTTTCGTGTTTCAGAATCGCGTCGAGTCTGCGGCTTTATTCGGCGTGCGGCACCTAACATTTAGCCATGTATACGCTCTTTGACATTCTTCACGTCGTGACCGCAGTGTTCATCGTCGGTCCCATGGCGATCCTGCCCATGACAGGGCTTCGGGCAATCCGGGCCGGCAATTCAGCGCAGGTCAAGACGCTCGCTACCTCGGTCTTCATCTTCAGCCTGATCTCACTCCTTGTCGTCGTACTCGGGTTTGGGCTCCTCGGTATGAGCGATCCCAAGTACCACCTGTCTTTCGGTACGACCTGGATCTGGGCCTCCACCGTCGCGTACCTGCTCGCCTTGCTCATCAACCTCCTTCTTGTTGTTCCGGCGCTAAGAAAGGCGAGCGTCGAGGTGAGCAAAGACGGCACTGGCAAGTCCGCACGCTATCCGCAAATCTCTGCTGGAAGCGGCGTCGTTTCGCTCTTGCTCCTGCTCGTCGTCGTACTCATGGTCTGGAAGCCCTAACCGAGCGATTCCCAGGCAATATTTTCGCGGTGCAGCTCGTTATAACCAAGGTTGCCCCGACCAGAGACCCAGGACGGATCCCATGACCACCTCAGCGCAGACCACTTCAGCACAGACCTCCGCCGAGGCCGCCACGCCGGAGCAACAGTTCGCGATATTTCATGAACGACGCAACCTCGCCGTGGTTCAGCCCAGAGGTAACCTCGCCCTGGTCAACACCCAATGGGTGGATTCCGAGCAGACTATTTACGATGTTCCGGGCGTCTGGGCCCCGTTAGCTGCGGGAGAATCTGGGCTCAGGGTCACTGCCAGTGCATCCGATGACATTCGCGTGAATGGCGAATTGGTTGACGGGCCTGTCACGGTCGAAGGCAAAGACTCTGCAACACCGGGAGAGGTCACGTTCAGTGACACCAAGAGTGGCTTTGTCATCGCCAGTGCGCACGGCAACTACGCGTTGCGGGTATGGGATGCCGATTCGGAAGGCATCCGGGAGTTTGGGGGCATCGATGTGTTTCCTTATAACGCAGAGTGGGTCATCACGGCGAAGTTCACCGAGATCGTCGGGGGAACGACCGTTGGGTTCGAGCACCTCAAGGATGATGGACAGACGCGCGATCTGGTGGTCCCCGGTGAAATCACGTTCGCCAAGGACGGCGTTGACTACAACCTAGCCGCCTTCAAATCGGGCCGCGCACTGCAGCTCGTCTTTGCTGACGCGACCAACGGTGACACCAGCTACAGCGTCGGGCGGTTCCTGTTCGTTGCCCCGAATCCCGATGGCACAATCACGCTCGATTTCAATCGCGCGGTCGTTCCGCCCTGCGGTTTCTCCTACGCGTTCAACTGCCCCATGCCGCCCAAGCAGAATCGTTTTGCGGTGCCAATCGAGGCAGGCGAGAAGAACGCGCTCAACAAGTCCGGAGGGCTGCTGCACGGCTAATGCCTGAAGTGGCGAGGTGTCGGCGGATGTCTGTGGAAGACGACAGACTGGGTTCGTGTACATCGCGCTGAGTCCGGGGCCGGAGGGAGCCGTTTTCGTCAGCAGGCTGGATGACAACGGCGAGCTGAATGGTGGGCCCGAGCGTGTGACGCCAGCTGCGCTGCCAGCCTTGGTTACGCGGCTGGAGGCACAGCATCCGCGCTGGGTATGGGATGACACGAGCCGCTGGTATCCGCCTCTGCTGAAGGCAGGAGTGCGGATCGAACGATGCGTAGACCTGCGTCTTTCCCACGTGATTCTGCGCAACTCCGAACTCACCGCGTCTTCTGCGCTGGCCACTGCTGACATCGGCTCCTGGGATCGCGGCGCGGCAGAGGCTCCGCACCAGGAGCGCGGCGACACTCTTTTTGATTTCGACGCGGTCGTGGCACTCTCGGACCACGACCCCGTTGATGAGTTTCGGATGCAGCGGCGAGCGGTTGCCTCCGCCCGGGACTCGGCCCGGATCGGATTGTTGCTCGCGGCAGAGAGTGCCGGTGCGCTGGTGGCAGCCGAAATCGGGTGTGCCGGGCTACCCTGGCGTGTGGACTTGCACGACGAACTCCTCACTCGGTATCTCGGCCCGAGACCTCGGACAGGGGAGCGACCAGCACTTCTCGCCGAGGTGCTTGATCAGGTTCGCAGCGCCCTGGGCGCTCCGGAGCTCAATCCAGATTCACCGGCAGAACTCCTAAAGTCTTTGGCGAACGCGGGCATTCTGGCGACGTCCACCAGGTCGTGGGAGCTCAAGAAGATTGAACACCCCGCTATCCCGCCGCTTCTCGAGTATAAGAAGCTCGCCAGACTACTCGCGGCCAATGGCTGGCACTGGCTCGACGCCAACGTGCACAATGGCCGTTTCTACCCCGACTACGTGCCCGGCGGTGTCGTCACCGGCCGTTGGGCGAGCAAGGGTGGCGGCGGAGCGCTGCAACTTCCGAAACACATTCGTTCGGCCGTCGTCGCTGACCCCGGGTGGAAATTTGTGGTGGCAGACGCGTCGCAGCTTGAACCGCGCATTCTCGCTGCGCTGTCTGGTGACCGCGGGATGGCGGAGGCCGGCCGCTCCAAAGACATGTACGCAGCCATCGTAGACAGCGGTGCTGTCGCGACGCGCGATCAGGCGAAAGTCGCCATGCTGGGTGCTATGTACGGCGCCACTACGGGAGAGAGCGGCCGTCTGATGCCGAAGCTGACCCGCGCGTATCCCCAGGCAATTGCACTCGTCGAGGAGGCGGCTCGCGCTGGGGAGCGTGGCGAAATCGTCACGACCCGGCTCGGTCGCAGCTCGCCGCGCCCCGACCGACAGTGGCGAAGTGCACAAGATCTGGCGTACGCGGAGGGTGCGACGGAGGCCGATCGCAAGCGTGCGCACACTGCCGCCCGCAGCTGGGGGAGGTTCACACGTAATTTTGTTGTGCAGGGCAGTGCCGCG
>JBDTAD010000100.1:0-9602 GCA_039924815.1 Lacisediminihabitans sp. | reverse complement strand
CTAAAAGCACGGACGATACCGGGGCACGTTGGACAAGATGCGCCCAGGCCCGCCAGCGTTCGCCAGGCTCGTGGTGGGCGCGTGCCGCGTGCCGTCGCACGCTACGCTCGATCCGCTTGCCGAAGATCGTCAGCAACGACGGTAAGAGCGTCAGCGATGCGAGAACCGTCATGAACACCGTCAACACAACGCCCAGAGAAATGCCTTGCAGGGAGCCAAGGCCTAGCGCGTAGAGACCCAGCAGGGCGATGACGACGGTGATGCCAGCGAAGAGTACGGACCGGCCAGCAGTGTCCAGGGCCCTCACCGTTGCTTCGGCACGGGATGCTCCGGTGAGCAGTTCGCGCCGGTACCTCGCGAAAATTAGTAGCGCATAATCGATTCCTACGCCAAGCCCAACCAAGATCAGGATCGGCGCCGTGTAATCAGGAACGGAGGTCACGTTGGATGCGAGCGCCACCAGACCATAGGTCGCACCGACGGCGAACACCGCGGTGATGATAGGCAGAGCTGCGGCGAGGAGTGACCCAAACATGAAGAACAGTACGACGAGCGCGGCGAGCAGACCCGCACCTTCGGCCGGTCCCCCACCAGAATTCTCAACGGAGCGAACTGCGTCCCCCGTGAGTTCGATGCGTAGGCTGGCGGACCGATGTGTCTGGGCTGTGTCAACGATCGCTCGTACATCGTCATCCGGGATTGACGCGGCCGGTGCGTCGAGCTGGACCACAGCAATCCCGACCTCGCCGTCCTTGCTTACGGTGCCGGCAGATGCGTTCGGAGCCGTCACCGAGGCGACATGATCGAGTTTCGATAGGTCATCAACCAGGCTTCTGATCTGATCTGACACTCTGGCAACGCCTTTGACGGTCTGAACCACCACGGTCACCGTATCCCCAGCGGCCTTCGGCGAATGCTGATTCACAACATTTATCAGTGCCTGTGACTCGGTGCCGGGCAGAGAAAAGTCATTACGGTAATCACTGCCGATAACTGTCGAGGTTGCGGCGATCGCCACAATGCACACCGCCCACGCCACGATGGCAAGCCAATGATGCCTCTGCGACCAGCGCGCCAAACTGACCATCCGTGAACGTCGAGTCTTTGCATCGTCAGTCAAAACTGAACCAATCTATAGACTGTCTACATGTAGACAGCCATACTATTGCGTTCGATATAGGCTGTCTACATGAAGGCTGACGTCCTGCGTGGGCATCTCGACTCGCTGATCCTCGCCGTCGTGGACGAAGAACCACTGCATGGCTATGCGATCATCGAGGCCCTCCGAGTGCGCAGCGGTGGCCAGCTCGACATTCCTACCGGTTCGGTCTATCCAGGATTACGTCGCTTGGAAGCAGCTGGCTATCTCACGAGCGGCTGGTCGACGACTGGCGGCCGTCGTCGTCGCACTTATGCATTATCGGCGTCCGGCCACCGTGCTTTGGCAGCTCAGCGACAGGAATGGATCGCGTTCTCCAGTGTGGTCAGCGCTGTGCTTCGTCCAGCCTGAACTGCGGTGTCACATTCAGGCGGCACGGAGGCAGAGGCGGGCAGAGTTCGCCGTCCATGCCATGGGCACCACCATCAACACTGTGGCAAGGATCCAGGATGTCGCTGAACCATCGCCGTCTAGGATCAAGAGGGTGATGCCCAGAACGGCGGATCCTATGGCACCGCAGGCGACGGACATCCCCGTCCAACGGGCGAAGCGTCGACCCACAGAAAACCGCCGCTGACCGGACCCGGAAACGACGACCGTGACGCAAGCGATGATCAAGGCGATGAAGCCAAGCCACTCGATCGCTGTGTGCAGAAAGACAGTAAGTGCCAGTTCGCCACTTGTTCGGAGTGGGGCGAGCCGCAACCCGTTGTCCCACAAGAACGCCTGTGGGAGCAGCAGGGCCAGCAGGGTGACCGCACACCGTCGGGCAGCCGCAACTGCCAATACGGCCTGAAAACCAGGCGCGATCTGTACGACGGGCCCGAATTCTCGCACCGCTTGCTCAGCTGCCGACCGCCGGTCCAGGCTCTCGCTCTCATAACCGTCGGTTGCATCAACCAAGTGATCGCGAGCCTCGGCAACCAAGTCGCGCCTCATGCGGCTAGGGCCGCACAAGGCATGATCGAGGGCTACCACGTAGTCCTCGATCACGGTCTCGGTCACATCCATAGTCACTATTCTGCGTCATCGTGCAGCACTCTCGTGTAACGAAGCGGTGCCTGTGGGGACCGAAACCGCGCTGGAACGACAGCAGGTCTACAGACCAGATCAGGTCCGTTTGGCGAAGTACTCGCGCACGAGCCCAGCCGGAGCCTTCGCCGCCCACGCCTCGGTGATGATCTCGACTAGTTGCTCGCGCTCGATCTCTCCGAGCCGGGACTGCTGCACGAGCACCGCGTTGTATCCGTTGAAGTGATCGATCGTGAAGAAGGGAGATTGTGGGTCTTGGACAAGCGTCAGCTTGGCCGCCTCGTCCGCGACCTGGATCACCAGGAGGTCGGAGAACGCTTCTCCGCCGACCGGGTCGATGGCGGTCTTCCCTGGAGCGCGGTAGAGCAAGAAGCCTTTCCCTTTTGGGCCACGTGGCACCTTATAAGTAGGGCGATCTCCCCAGGAAGTGCCGAGCTCGACCTCGGGCAGAGAAAGGCAAATCGAGTCGATGTCTGCGGGAGTCGCTTTCATGGGATTGAGAATAGCAACGGGGTGGCAACGCGTAAGAATGAATGCGGCACTGGTGCGAAACAACCCGCGGACGAGTTCCTGCGCTGTCGCCTGTCCTTTGGCTGCGGATGTGCAGAACCATGATCTGAAAGGAGCGCTCAAGGTTCCGCTTGTGGACACCTCCGGGCCGTCTGACATTGTTGTTGCATGGATATTACGTGGCTAGTCGTCCTCCTCGTGCTCATCGTTCTCTTCGCCAGCATCAGCGCAATAGGCGCACTGCGCCGCATCAGAGATGTGATCGAAAAGACACTGGCCATTCTTGAGGCCCAAGCAGCCGCAGGCGGAGGCGACAACTCGACGCGTTAGCCGTTCCGCTTACGGGTATGTGCGGTCAGTTGAGTTGAGCGCGTAACAGTAGTCCGAGCCCGCCCTCGAATTTGACGCCGCGGAACTCGGGTCCTCGAGAGATCTCGTGGAACGGCCAGCGCTGGTGAGCGGTGAGAGAGGCTGTGTTTCTTGCGTTGGCGAAGAACATCACACTGTCTGCGCGGTGATGAATCCACTCGACCCGTGCGCCGATGAGCGAGCGCCCGATGCCCAGTCGTCGCTGGTCGGGCGCGACGGTGATTCCCATCAAGTAATGGCCCGCTGGGGCGGCCGCCTCGTGGTCTGGCCAGTATCTCGTGGTCGCCCAGCCGGCCAGTTCACCAGCTGCCTCCGCCACCACGACCAGCCGCTTCGAGTCTCCGATCGCGTCGGAAATGGCGTTGGTGAATTTTTCGGAGGAGGAACGGCCTGCACGACGCTGAACCTCGCAAATTCCATCGAGGTCGTCACGCCTCCCAACCCGTACCGCGGGCAAGTCTCGGGTAGGGGCCTCAATGTTTTCGCCGGTATGCACTCAACAATCTTGCATCGCTACGAGGCAAACTGACTAACGGTTGTCTGCACCCGCAAGCCGTTCCCCTTGAGGGCGATCTGCAGCGTCATCCTTTCTCCAAACCGAAGTTTCTAGAAACACACGAGGCCGAAGTCGGCCTCATGCCTGAGCGCGCCACCAATCGATCCCACAACCCCGTCGCCAAGCGTGCCGATTGAGCGGGGTTCCGCTTGTCCTAGGGCTAACGGAGGCGACACTTGGTCTCAGCTTGTTAGATTGGGTTGAGGAGGTTTGGACATGCAAAGCACCTGGGCAGCAAAAATTTTCGGTGATCGCGAGGACCCTCGAAAGAGGCTGCAGTCCCTCTTCGGAGGTGCCCTGCCGGCTAGCGGACGGCCTCCAGAGCCTGCGCTGATCTGGGCTCTAGAAATGTTGCAAGGCGCTCAGGTTCAGTCATCGGGGGACGTCATGGGTGCCACGAAACGTCTTCGCGAAGGTGAACCGCGGCTCACCCTCAAGGCCGCCAGCTTTTTAGCGACTCACGCAATCAGCAGGGGCAAGCCGTCGTAGCCCCAATGTCTCCTGCGTGAACACGCTGGATCGCTATCGGACCGTCGACACGACCCGCTAGCCGTTCCCCTGCGGGCACCCCCGGAAGTAGAAAAGCGACCTCAAAGTGGTCCACGGAACCACTGTCAAAATCCGCCCGCTGCTCGTCCGGCTACCGGGCACCTGCTGACGTCGCATCGTCAATTTGATCAGCGATGCTACTCAGAGAGCGGTGCCCATTCTGAACCAATCGTGTCGTCGGTGGTGCTAGCGTGAACGCGAAACTCCGTGTCCCACCGTTTCTGGAATGCCCGCGTGTCACAGCAACGTCAGTGCAGCGCACAGTGCGGAGATTTTTTCGTGGTCGGCAGTGATCGCGCTGTTTAGGCCGCCGGGAGCCGCGCCGCCTCAGCGCTAGGCTCACAACATGAGCACGGCAACCGTTACAGATGTGCCCGTGCTGCGACGCGGCCTTAAAGTCATGTCTGGGGGTGCATCGTGAACGATTGTTACCCGACGCCACATATTCTTATCGTGGGGTTTTCTCCGAATTCATGAGCCACCCCATGAAGATCGTTCCTTGAATTTATAGGCGATAAGGTTGCGGGTTGCCGCCTGCAGTACCGCAATAGTTGTGACGAGGTCCGCTTCATCTATATCGTCGAAAGCGATCGAGCGGATGAGGGCATTGGGGTCAGGGATGGCCCGCCAGAGGCTCCCACCGGCCTCGGTGATCCGCAGCACCTTTTGACGCTGATCGTGCGGGTCGGGTAGCTGCTCCACGAGCTGCTTGCGAACGAGCGCGGCCACGACACCGGTCAAAGTCGCACGTTCGATGTGAAGTGTGCGGACGAGGTCGCGCTGGTTGGTTGGTCCCTTCTCGGCGAGGATGTAGAGCACTTGCCACTGGGTTGGCCCAAGGTCGTAGGGGCGAAGGATTGCCTCCATAACCGAACCGCTAGCAAGGTAATACCCCCTCGCCCACGCGGCCGCCGATTCATGGTTAGGGTCTTCGAGTTTGATAGGCACCTTACTATTATTGTTAGCCGCCTAGCTAAATGTCAAGTTCGAGAGCGTCGTCACCAACCATGGGGTCGGTGACGGCGAATTGTTCAGCTGCCGCGTTTCGGTCCAGGCTCCGGGGGTGAAATCGCCCAATGGACTGCTTCACGGCGTACCATCCTGACCCGGCTTGCCACGGGGACGCGACGGTGAATGTTCTGGCGCAACCTTTTGATATCAGTCTGCCCGCGATTTCTCGGCGCTTGAAGGTTCTCGAGCGCGCGGGTCTGATTACGCGGACTCCGTCGGCGCAGTGGCGCCAGTGCACGGTAAATGCCGCCCCTCTCCACGCAGCCGCCGAGTGGCTTGAGGGGTACCGATAGTTCTGGAAATCGAACTTCGATAGCCTCGCCGAACACCTTGACCACCTCCAGAACGGGCATCAGCAATGACCGAGTCTCTCGCGGAATCATTCACTATCTCTCGCACCCTGAACGCACCACGTGAATTGGCCTGGCACGTATGGACGGACCCGGACCGGCTCTGCCGCTGGTTCGGCCCGCGCGACCTCAGCGCCCCGACGTCATCTAGCGGGAACGGCTCGTGTTTACCGCAACGAACGCGGACGGCATCCATGAACCCTCCACACTCATCACGCTCACACTGACGGCAACAGAGGGGGCACGGAGTTGACGTTCCGGGTGGATGGCCTGGCTGCGGGATCCGCTACCGCGGGGCTGGAAGAGGGTTGGTCCAGCTCGTTTGATTGCCTAGCCGAATTAGTCGAGGCGACGCAGCACCGCTCGGTGCACTTCAGTTTCCCCTGCGCGCGGTTTTTATCCCGCCAGCGGGCTGACGCGGAACGGCATCTGATTCATCACACCGTTGCGAGCAACGAGCGAGAGCGTCTCCCCGGCACTGATATTTCCATCGAATATTCCGGCGCCTAGATTGCTGTGCGTTCCTCGGTAGCGGACGTCGACGGTCACTCGTAGTTTGCCGGAGCCAACGGTCAAATCGGTCGGTGACTTCCAATCGCACTCATGCTCGTTGCCAGCAACCAGCGCGTAGGGCTTCGCCAGCAAGCGGAAGAACCAGACGTTAACCCAATTGGGGCGAAACAGTACTCGAACCGTGGCCGGAGACTCGCTGGGTTTCTTCAATACCGCATGAATCCTTTGCTCGCGAACCCGGCAGGACCCCGAATCCTGTCGATATGCCCAACAGGCTACTCCGGACGCGCAATCTTCGTCCACACTGCGATACGCGGTCTAATGTCGGCTTCTTCTTAGCCCGCCCTTGACCCCGCGAACGTCAGCAACCGGATCTATTCGCCGTCTGACCCGGTGAGCTCGTGTCCGTCGGGCATGTAGAAATCCACGGCGTGGCCGCCTCCGTCGACGGACTGGGCCGATTCAGTGCCGGCGCCTTCGATCTGGCCGGTGCGGTTCCCGAAGCGATACCCTCTCCCGGGTCAAAGTCGGATGGTTTATAGCTGGACACTGCAGAGCAAACCGAGGGCGCTTTTCATTCAGGATCAGCGCTGATTCATCTCACTGGGCACTTGGTGTAATCACGAGCTTGCCACCCTTGGGGGTGTGGTCGGTCTGGAGTTCGGTGAGTGCTGTAATGGCGTCGTCGAGCGTGACAGTGCGCGCAATCGGAAATGCGAGCATGCCGTCTGTTGCACCCTGCGCGAGCGTTTGGAGATCTTTGGGCGTGATTTCCCCGTACATGACGTGATATTGCGGTGTGAATGCGCTTCTCACTAGCTTGGCCGGGGAGGCGACGACGTCGACGATCCGCCCATCCGGCTTGAGCATCGATCGAGCACGCCTGATCGAGAGCTCCCCGGCCGTGTGAATTATCAGGTCAAATCTTCGCGCAAACGGTACTGGGTCAAATTCGAAGTCGACCACCGGTTCAATGCCAATTGATTCCGCTGTGTCCTTCGCGGTTATGCGGCAGCTCCCGGATACAGTTGCGCCGTGCATGAGCGCAACTTCTGCCGCGGATCGGCCGACTGCACCGAGACAACCGGTAATGAAGACGTTTTGTCCCGGGCGAAGTCTGCCTGCTTTCAGAACGGCTCCGTAGCCTGTGACGCCGGCGACCGGTATCGCTGCTGCTCGCTCCCAGGACAGCGCCGGTGGCTTGCTCGCGACGTAACGCTCGTGGGCGACAACCCATTGACCGAATGCGGCCGCGGGGCGCGGCAACAGACCGCCGAACACTGCATCTCCAGGCTTGAATTTCGTGACTCCATGACCAACGTCCTCCACCACTCCAGCGAAATCCTGCCCCATGCCACGCGGAAATCGGCGCCCGGTGAGAAATCTCAGTTTCCCGCTCCGGATGCCGAAATCCACCGGATTCACCGCCGCCGCGAGGACACGGACAAGGAGTTCTCGCTTCCCCGGCGTAGGTATCTCAGCCTCCTCAAGCCGCATGACTTCGGGGCCGCCATACTGGTGGTATTGGATTCGTTTCATCGTGGACATCGTGGACATCGCGGCCTCCAGGTGGATCGATCAAGAGTAAGAACTCTACAGATAGTGATGTCTCGCTGCGACATCGCGTAAGGACCATAGCATGTCACACTGTGACATAAACGGTCGACTTCTTCGTTGTGCCACTTTGCAAGGGTGGCGGCGAGCCGGGCGCTACTTAGCGATTTCGTCGACGTCGACGTCGACTGCCGCTGGCGCGTTGATCGACAGCTTTGGCAAATACTGCTCGAGCGCACCGATCGCGTCGAGCGCGAGAACATCCACGCTCACGCTGTCCTCTCTCAGAAGCCACTCGTCAGCAGCAACCTGCAGGGCAGCGATGGTGGTCTCGGCGAGAAGCCGGGCTTGCATCGGACTAAGGCCGCGACAGACCAACGCGTCGCTGAATGGCCCATACAGCACCAGGCGTTTGCTCAGCGCGCGCTCACGCAGATGTTCGTCCGATTCGACTAACGCACGGAGCCTACGCATCTCGTCGCGATTGCCTGTGAATCCCTCACGCGCTATCCCACCGAGTGCCCAGACAATGAACTCGTCCGTTGAGAGCCCGGGAGGGGCCTCCGACAGTCCGGCCCGAAGCTGCTCAGCCATCAGATCTTCGTTCCCGAAAAGTACCTCTCGCTTGTCGCCAAAATAGCGGAAGAACGTTCGACTCGTGACTCCCACTCGGGCAGCGATCTCGGGAACCGATGTCTCCGCGAAACCCTGCTCTTCAAACAGCTCAAACGCAGCGTGGATGAGTCGCTCACGCGTCCCTGCTTCCCATCGCACCATACAAAATAGCTTAGTGATGTCACACTGTGAAATGAGCTCGCCGGATCGTGCAATGGCGATGGAGCCCCAAACGCTTGGCTGCCAACGTTCGCGACACGCTTCGCAATGACGTTGGAGATTTTGTTCCGAGCCATCCGGAACGGCACGACTATCGAGCGCCGCGGAACAGCGTGGTCGAGCTCGCTGAGACCTGGAGGCTCAGAATTCTCCACTATCCGGCCCCTGACTCAGCCCCCGAAATTCTCCAGCGACGTCCAAGATCTCATGGCCAAATACTCCACCAAGGTTCCGGCACCCGACAGGCAAGCGCACTCCGGCGGCACTACTCAAAGCTGCAATCGGCCTCAAATCCGTCTCCAGCGGGCCGATTACTAAGCCGACCGCTCACCGTTCCCCTGCGGGCACCCTCAGAAGTCGAAAACCGGCTCCAAATCCGACTCTTGGAGGACCCCAAACGCGTTGCGCAGATCGTCCGGCCTACGGGCACCAGGAAGGTGTCGTCGTCATCGGGCGCACTGATACGGTCAGCACGTGAATCACCGCGGCAGCACCACTTTGATCCTCGGCGCCAACGGTCAACTCGGCAGGGCGCTTCGGCATCTTTTGCCGCAGGCTGATTTTGCCGGTCGGGCGGACATCGACGTCCGGGATCCGCGCTTAGATTCGTCCCGAGACTGGGGTCGTTACGACACCGTCATCAACGCGGCCGCTTACACAAATGTGGATCACGCGGAGACTGCTGAGGGACGTCGTGAAGCGTGGGCGACGAATGTTCGGGGCGTTGCCAGCCTTGTCCGCGTAGCGGCTAGGAACGACATCGCGCTGGTGCACGTCTCGACCGATTACGTGTTCGACGGCTCGGTCGACCTCCACGCGGAGGACGAGCCCTTCTCTCCGCTCAGCGTTTACGGTCAGACCAAAGCGGCCGGCGACGCGATCGTCTCCACCTTGGACCGTCACTACATCATCCGTACGAGCTGGGTCATCGGAGACGGACCGAATTTCGTGCGCACCATGGCATCGCTGGCGGCGCGCGGCATCGCGCCTGACGTGGTCGACGATCAGATAGGGCGGCTCAGCTTCACATCCAAATTCTCGGAGGGCATCCTGCACTTGTTGAAAACGGGTGCGCCCTTCGGGACCTATAACCTCACCAACAGCGGTGATGCAATGAGCTGGGCAGCAATCGCTCGCAGAGTTTACGAATTGGTCGGGCGCGACC
>JBDTAD010000099.1:0-2058 GCA_039924815.1 Lacisediminihabitans sp. | reverse complement strand
GGCAGGTAATCGCTGTTGCGCTTGGACTGCGATATCTCACGGGCGAGCTCTGCGCGACGGGCCCAGAGAGCCACATCCGAGCCACCGTCGGCCAGCACCTTCGCAAAGGTCGTGCCCCAACTGCCCGCACCGAGAACGGCGACGCGACGCACACCAGGTGCCGATATTGGGATCGGCATCGTCATGAGGTTGCTCAAAAGCGTCCAATCTCGGATTGATTGTGCTGGCTCGGATCCCACAGCACCGCGGGAGCCGGCTCGCCGCGCAAGTCAGACAAGAGGGCGGCGATGTGTGTCATCAGCAGCGCGGTAGCTTCATTCAGCGTGGCTGAATCGAGCTTTCGTCCGGCGAAGGCCGAAAGATCAACAGGGGTCCCAATTCTCGCCCGAATGGTCTTGCGCGGGAACAGACTGATGCGCTTTCCATAGCGAGGAAGCACGGCTTGGGTGCCCCACTGTGCCATCGGGATCAGCGGAACTCCGGCTTCGAGCGCCATCCGCACTGCTCCGGATTTGCCGCGCATCGGCCACAGATCCGGGTCGCGAGTGAGTGAACCCTCCGGGTAGATGATCACCGCGAGTCCTTCGTGGGCGAGCTTGTTAGCGGCGGCCAGTGGGTCGCTACCTCGCACAACACCCGTGCGCTGCACCGGAACCTGGCCGGACTTTCGCAACAACCAGCCCAGAACGGGAACCTTGAAGAGGGATGCCTTGGCCAGGTAGCGCGGTGCACGGCCAAGCCGCCAGACGAACACTCCCACGACCACCGGGTCGATTTCACTGTAATGGTTGGGAGACAGGATGAAAGCACCGTGCTTCGGCAGGTTCTCTTCGCCCTCCACCTCATACCGCGCAACGAAGTACATAAACGGCAGCAGGAGCGCCGCAAGGAGCCGAAAAACGGGAGTCTTCTCTGACTTCGGCTTGCCCTCCGGCTTCTTTGCCGTGGGTGTCGATTCTTCTGGCACTCGCCGATTATCCCTCGTACACGAAGTCGGCCCCGAGGGTCGCGAGCTTCTCGATAATGTGCTCGTACCCTCGGCGAATGAGCCCAACGTTGCTGACTTTGGACTGGCCTTCTGCGACGAGGGCGGCGATCAGGTAGCTGAAGCCACCGCGCAGGTCGGGAACGAGCACATCCGCGCCGTGAAGCTTGGTTGGACCGGTGATGACCGCGGCCTGCTCAAAGTCGCGACGAGCGACCCTGCGCGGAACGTCGGGCAACCCGTTCGGATGCACAACGATGTTGGCGCCCATCTCGTTGAGCGACTCGGTAAACCCGAGACGGTTTTCGTACACGGTTTCGTGCACGGTGGAGACGCCGTTGGCCTGCGTGAGCGCCACGATCAGCGGCTGTTGCCAGTCGGTCATGAACCCGGGGTGCACATCCGTCTCGACAGTGACGGGCTTGAGCTCGCCGCCTGGATGGTAGAAACGGATTCCATCGTCTTCCACGTCGAATGCCCCGCCGACCTTACGGAACACGTTGAGGAAGGTCATCATGTCGGACTGCAGGGCGCCCTCGATAAAGATGTCGCCCTTGGTGGCTAGCGCAGCGCAGGCCCAGCTGGCGACTTCGTTACGGTCGAAGAGCGCTCGGTGCTTGTACCCGACGAGGCGATCGACACCCTCGATGAGGATGACGCGGTTCGGCTCGACCGAGATGATGGCGCCCATTTTTTGCAGGATGGCGATGAGATCCATGATCTCCGGCTCGATGGCCGCGTTCTTCAGCTCGGTGGTGCCCTGAGCGCGCACCGCGGTGAGGAGCACCTGCTCGGTCGCGCCGACGCTCGGATATGGCAACTCGATGTTGGCACCGTGCAGTCCGTCGGGTGCCGTGATGTAGATGCCCTCGTAGGTCTTGTCTACGACCGCGCCAAAGGCACGGAGGGCATCGAGGTGAAAGTCAATGGGACGGTCGCCGATACGGCATCCGCCAAGATCCGGGATGCGCGCTTCGCCAAGGCGATGCAACAGCGGACCACAGAACAGGATCGGGATACGGCTGGAGCCAGCGTGAGCGTCGATCTCGGCGAAGTGCGCCTTCTCCACGTTG
>JBDTAD010000098.1:0-5286 GCA_039924815.1 Lacisediminihabitans sp. | reverse complement strand
AGGGCGTCGGAGTGCCCGTGATAGTGCCCGGCGAACTTCACCAGCAGGTCACGGCCGGTCGCTCCGCGGGCGAGACGGATGGCCGTCATAGTCGCTTCTGTGCCGGTCGAGACGAGACGCAGCTTGTCGACTCCGCGCTGCACGGAGCCGTCGGCCTGGGTCACGGTCACGCGCTCACGGATGAGCTCAGCGAGTTCGGTCTCGCCCGGAGTTGATGCACCGAAAGAGAGTCCACGGGCGGCAGCATCCTGCACCGCCTGGATGACC
The DNA here is from genome assembly GCA_039924815.1 of Lacisediminihabitans sp. Lineage (GTDB taxonomy): Bacteria > Actinomycetota > Actinomycetes > Actinomycetales > Microbacteriaceae > Parafrigoribacterium_A. Next base: position 5,019 of record JBDTAD010000098.1, on the reverse strand, counting down.
TGCGGATGCGCGTGGCCGAGAATCGCGGGACCCCAGGAGTTCACGAGGTCCACGTACTCGCGGCCCTCGGCATCCGTCACAAACGCGCCCTTGGCCGACACCAGAAAACGTGGCGTGCCGCCGACCGAGCCGTAGGCGCGTACCGGCGAGTTGACGCCGCCGGGAATCGACAGCTTTGCCCTGGTGAAAAACTTCTCGTTCGCACCCATCAGAAGCACCGTTCCAGAAGCATCAGCGTAGCCACCCGGCTAGCTCGGTCGCCCAATAGGTGAGCACGGCGTCTGCGCCGGCACGGCGGATGCCGACCACCGATTCCTCGATCGCCCGGCGCCGATCGATCCAGCCATTCGCAGCCGCGGCCTCGATCATCGAGTACTCGCCAGACACCTGGTATGCCCACACGGGCACAGGGCTCACGGAGGCCGCATCGGCGAGTACGTCGAGATAACTCATGGCCGGTTTTACCATCACAACATCCGCGCCCTCGGCAATGTCGAGAGCGACCTCACGCATCCCTTCGCGACGATTACCCGGGTCGAGCTGGTAGGTGCGACGGTTGCCCACGAGGGAGGAATCCACGGCCTCGCGGAACGGACCATAGAAGGCTGAGGCATACTTGGCCGCGTAACCGAGTATGGCGGTGTCATCGAATCCGGCGCCGTCGAGGGCGTCACGCACGGCACGGACCTGACCGTCCATCATGCCGCTGAGGCCTAACAGCTGGGACCCGGATGAGGCCTGCGCGACGGCCATATCGCGGTAGCGCAGCAGGGTGGCGTCATTGTCGACGCGGCCGGCGAGATCCAGGACACCGCAGTGACCGTGGTCGGTGAACTCGTCGAGGCACAGGTCGGTCTGCACCACGAGCGCGTCTCCAGCCTCGGCAACGGCCGCGCGAGTGGCGACGTTCAGGATGCCGTTCTCGTCGGTCGCTCCTGAGCCGATCTCGTCCTTGGTCTCGGGAACACCAAACAGCATCACACCGCCGACACCGGCCTCGGCTGCTTCGGCAATCGCACGACGAAGAGAGTCAAGCGAATGCTGCTGCACCCCCGGCATCGACGAAATCGGAGTCGGCTCAGTGGCACCCTCGCGCACGAACATGGGCAGGATCAGCTCCGCCGGATGCACGCGAGTCTCGGCCACGAGTCTCCGCATCGCCGGGGTCGTGCGCAGCCGCCGCGGACGGATACCGCCGGTCCAGCTGTTAAGCACGTCGCTCACTCTTCGCCACCGCCCTCGACACCCGCGCTATTCAGCGCCACGACGTATTCGACAAGCCCCTCGACGAGCGCTACCGAGGAACGATCTTCCGCGATCACATGCACCGTCAGTCCCGCTGCGCGGGCATCGAAAGCGGTGCGGGGTCCGATGCAGGCCACGATCGTGTCGGCCGGCAGCGGCGCAAGCTGAGCTGAGACCTGCCTGGCAACGCTGCCCGAGGTCACCAACACGGCACCGATACGACCGGAGGCGACATCCGTTGCCACCTGCTCCGCGACCGGCACACCAACGGTGCGGTACGCCGCGACGAACTCGACCTCAAGACCGAGCTTGCCAAGGCCAGCAACCAGTACGGGCTCGGCAATATCCGACTGTGGGATGAGCACCGTGCCGATGATGTCGGACTGCGGCCACTCCTTGACGAGACCGCGAGCGGAGTTGTCCTCCGGCACAAAATCCACCCGGTAGCCCGCGAGGATGAGCGCCGCACTCGTTGTCTCACCCACCGCAGCAATGCGCGTGTTCGCCGGGATGGTGACCTGCTGACTCATCAGCACGTCAACGGTCGTGGCACTCGTGATCACGAGCCAGTCGAAACTGCCGCGTTGCAAGCGTTGAAGCGCGTGGTCAAGCACCGCGTGATCAGGGCTGCTCGCGAAGTTGATCATGGGTGCAATCACGGGAATTGCCCCATAGCCACGCAGGGTCGCGGCCACGCCGTCGCCCCACTTTCCTCCGCGGGGAACTAGAACGCGCCAGCCTGCCAGCGGCTTGGCCGGGCGCCGGGGCGTCATGAGGCACCGCCGAAGGTTGTGAGCTCTGCTGCGCCGTTCTTCAACAGTTCCTCGGCCACCCGAGCGCCCAGCTCATGCGGCAGCAGCGCGCGTTCGGATGCAGTGCCCTCAAGCACGAGCGCGTGCGAGCTGGTCAACGAACGCACTCCGTCGTCGGCGTAGACGGTCGCGGAGAGAAACAGCATTTCTCCATCGAGAACCGCGGATGCCCCGATCGGCGCAGAGCACCCGGCCTGAAGCTTCGCGAGCACGGCCCGCTCTGCCATGGCGGCCATGCGGCTGGGACCGTGATTCACCGCACGCAGCACGGCACCGAGTTCTGTGGAGTGTCCCTCCAACGCCTCGACGGCGAGCGCACCCTGCGCCGGAGCGGTGGGCCAACGCGACAGCTCGAAAAGTTCTGATGCAGCACCGATCTTGCCGAGCCTGCCCAACCCCGCGGCTGCGAGTACGACAGCGTCGAGGTCACCCTCGGCCACGCGACCAAGGCGGGTGTCCACGTTGCCACGGATGTCCACCACGTCGATATCCGGACGGGCGAGCCTCAACTGAGCGGTGCGACGCGGCGCACCTGTGCCGACCCGCGAGCCAGCGGGCAAAGCCTCGAGGGTCAGGCCGTTACGGCCGCAGAAAGCATCACGGGCATCCGCGCGCTTGGGGACGGAACCGATGGTCAAGCCGGGGTAGTCAGCGGTCGGTAAGTCTTTGAACGAGTGCACGAGCAGGTCGCACTCGCCAGCCAGCAGTGCGTCGCGCAGCGCGCTGGCGAAAACGCCGGTGCCTCCGAGGGAGGCCAGTGACTCGGTGGACGTGTCGCCGTGGCTCGTGATCGGCACGAGTTCGACCTCGAGCCCGGATGCCTTCGCCACTGCGGCAGCGATAATCCCGCTTTGCGCCATCGCCAGGGCGCTTCCTCTGGTGCCGATACGGATGCTGCTGCCGGTCACGGAGCCACCCCCGCTAGCGCTGATTTGAAGCCAAGCCGCATGTTCTCGCAGCACCCCGGCCGACACACGTCATACCATGGGCCGAGCCCGGTCATCGCTGGACGGTCGGCCACCGCCACGCCATCGCGACGCTCGAGCACCAAGTCAACGAGCCCGGTGACATAGGCGGCGTGCGTGCCAGGGGTCGGAACGCGCAGGGCCACGATGCCGAGCTCCGCCGCAGTCTCCATCGCCTCGGTGTCGAGATCCCATTTGACCTCCATGTGATCGGAGACGAAGCCGAGCGGCACGATCACAATCGCCTTAATGCCCTTCGCGGCGAGACCCCGCATGGCGTCATTGACGTCCGGTGCGAGCCACGGGCTGGTCGGTGGGCCGGAACGGCTCTGGTACACGAGGTCCCAGGCGGGCGCGGTGTCGTCGGGAATCGCGCCGAAGGCTCTACCGTCGTCGCAGGCTCCGTCGGCGCTGGCGTCGCAGGATCGCTCCGCGCTCCTCATAGCTCCAGCGCGCGAAGAGGCCCACCACGCCCCCGCCTCCGGCGCGCTTCCCGACGATGGGTAGCTCGAAGGAGGCGATGCGAGTGCCGCAGCCATAACTGCTTCGGCGACGGCGAGGTGCTGGGCGGCGTAAGCCCCACCCTCGCCGAAGTCGCGGTCGCGGGGACCGCTGCGTTCTGCATCCGGGGTCGGGATGCTGTGCGTGGAGAAGAGCACGTGGGTCTGCTCTGGGGTGATGCCTCGGCTCGCGACATCCGCCAACGCTTGCTGCAGACCCTCGATGAACGGGGTGACAAAGCCAGGGTGGTCGAAGAACTGGCGCACCTTGTCGATCTGGATGACATCCGAAAGCCCGGTGTCTGCGAGCGCCTGCGCGTAATCTTCGCGATACTGACGACAGCTGGAGTACGAGCTGTAGGCGCTCGTGCCGATCGCGATGAGCTTGGTGAAGCCGCGCTCGTTCGCCTCGGTCAGCGCTTCATTGAGATACGGATGCCAGTTGCGGTTTCCCCACAGCACCGGCAGGTCGATGCCGCGGCTGGCCAGCTCCGCCTCGAGCGCAGCCTTGAGTTCGCGGTTCTGATCGTTGATGGGACTCACTCCGCCGAACGCACGGTAGTGATGGGCGACTTCTTCGAGCCGTTCCTCGGGGATCCCCCGACCACGGGTGACATTGCGCAGGAACGGGATGACGTCATCCTGGCCCTCGGGTCCGCCGAAGGAAGCGAGCAGGATCGCGTCGTAGTCCGTGGGCTCGGTCACGTGCTCGGGCCCGGATGCGGCAGCTGGCGTCGCCCCGAGGACGCTACATTCGCAGCCCTCATGACTCACGTGAGAACCTCGACGATGTCAGCGGTGGCGATGCGGCGGCCAGTGTAGAACGGCACTTCTTCGCGAACGTGCCTGCGCGCATCCGCCTTGCGTAGATCGCGCATCAAGTCGACCAGGTCAACCAGCTCCGGTGCTTCGAGGGCGAGAAGCCACTCGTAGTCTCCGAGGGCGAACGAAGCCACGGTGTTGGGAAGCACCTGCGGGTAGGCTGCGCCCATTCGACCGTGCCGCGCCAGCATCCCGCGCCGCTCATCGTCAGACAGCAGATACCACTCGTAGGAACGTACGAACGGGTAGACGGTAAGCCATTTCTCCGGCTCCTTGCCCTTGAGGTATGCGGGGGCATGGTCGGCGGTGAACTCGGCATCCCGGTGAACTCCCATGACGTTCCAGGTGGGGAGTAGCGGGCGAAGCAACGGCGACCGACGCAGCTCGCGGAGCGCCCACTGCAAGGTCTCGGGCGGTGCCCCGTGCAGCCAGATCATGATGTCGGAATCAGCTTTGATGGAGGAAACATCGTAGAAGCCGCGCACGATGACACCGCGCGCTTCGACGGTCTTTACGGCGTCATCTAACGCAGCGACCAGCGCGTCGCCGCCGGACGTGTCAACCGGCGCTGCCGGATCGCGGCGAAGCACTGCCCAGAGGGTGAAAGCGGAAGAGGGGTCGTAACTGAGAGGCAGAGCCTCTGCTGTGGTGCTCATGCCATCTATCCTCTCTCGC
>JBDTAD010000097.1:0-4766 GCA_039924815.1 Lacisediminihabitans sp. | reverse complement strand
CAGTCTCTGCCGGGAAGATCTTTACCGCGGTCGCGCCCGCTTCCCACGCCGAAAACAGCTCGGTGGGGGTGAGGCCGCCGGGGTACACCGGGATGCCATTGCGCACCGCGAGTTCCACGACGTCCAGCCGGGTGATGGGGGTCACGAGGTAGCGCGCGCCGGCGTCGATCGCGCGCTGGGCCTCGTCGACGGTGGTGATGGTGCCCAGGCCGATCTCGACATCCGCCCCGCCCCTGGCCACGAGGCTCGGAAGGTGCTCGAAGGTGTTCGGAGTGCTCAGCGTCAGCTCAACGGAGTGCACGCCGTTTTCGACGAGTACGTCGATGACCGCGTCGTACTCTGTCGCGTCGCGGGCGCGCAGCACCGCGATGATCGGATTTTCGCGCAGCAGTTCCGAGGGCTCGAGCCGGGCGGGCTGGTCGTTCATGGGTGTTTCCTCCGGATGTGGGCTGCGGCGAACTTCACCGCTACCAATCATGAATCGTACCGTCGAGCTGCAGACGATTGACCGGCAGGTACGCGGTCGTGTACTCGAAGGATGCCGCCAGATCGTCGTCGTAGTCCACTCCGAGCCCCGGATTGTCTCCTGGATGCAGCAGGCCGCCCTCGAAGGTGTAGCTCGTCTTGAAGACGTTCAGTGTGTCATCCGAATGCTTCATGTACTCCTGAATACCGAAGTTGTGGATGGCGATGTCGAGGTGCAGGGCCGCGGCCTGGCCGACCGGAGAGATATCGGTCGGGCCGTGGAATCCGGACTTGATCTGATAGATCGCCGCGAAATCCATGATTTTCTTGAGCGCGCTGATGCCGCCGGTGTGGGTGACGGCGCTGCGCACATAGTCGATGAGCTGCTCGGTGATGAGCGTTTGGTAGTCATACACGGTGTTGAAGACCTCGCCGATGGCGAGTGGCGTGGTCGTCTGCGAACGAACCCTGCGTAGACCCTCCTGGTTCTCTCCGGGCGTGCAGTCTTCGAGCCAGAACAGGTCGTACGGCTCAAGCGATTTGCCGAGGATGGCTGCCTGGTTGGGCGTGAGGCGGTGGTGCCCGTCGTGCAGCAATGGAAAGTCGTAGCCAAATTCTTCGCGCACGGCGGCGAACACGGTGGGAATGTGGTGAAGGTATGCCCTGCTGTCCCACGCTTCCTCTGTCGGAACGACGCCGCGGCCCGCGGGCTCATAGTCGTAGCGTGCTCCGGGCTTCTGGTCGGTGGCCACGCCATAGACCTGGCCGAGGCCGGGTACCGAGGTTTGCACTCGGATTGCTTTGAAGCCTTCCGCAAGATGGTTGCGAATCGAGGTGAAGAGCGAGGGCAGGTCTGAACCGGATGCGTGGCCGTAAGCGAGCGCGCCGGTGCGGGATGCGCCACCCAACAGTTGGTACACCGGTAGTCCCGCAACCTTGCCCTTGATGTCCCAGAGCGCCACGTCGACAGCTGCGATCGCGGCCATGGTCACCGGCCCGCGGCGCCAGTAGGCGCCGCGGTACAGGTACTGCCAGGTGTCTTCGCTCTTCTGTGGATCGCGACCGATCAGCAGCGGTGCGACGTGCTCCTTGAGATACGCGCCGACCGCGAGCTCGCGCCCGTTGAGCGTGGCATCCCCGAGCCCCGTCACCCCGTCGGAGGTGGTGATTCTCAGGGTGACGAAGTTGCGTCCCGGGCTGGTGACCAGAACTTCAACGCGATCGATGGTTGTCATGGGAGTTGTCTCCTTAGTTGGTTAGTCGTTCCCTGAGCTTGTCGAAGCGCGTTTCGACACGCTCAACGACCTAGACGCGCGTAGGCCTGCAATGGAAGGTTGTAGCTGAGGTCAATGGCGGTTTCGATTGCCTCGTCGTGGCCGAGTCGGTGCTCCGCGACGAGCTTTGCGAGGAACCCGGCGTCGATGCGCCTGGCCAGGTCGTGTCTGGCCGGGATCGATGCGAAAGCTCTGGTGTCATCCACGAATCCGCTGGTGTTGTAGAAGCCCGCGGTCTCGGTCGTGAGCTCGCGGAACCTGGCCATGCCACCGGGGGAGTCGAGGAACCACCACGGTGCGCCGAGGCGCACTGACGGATACGCGCCAGCGATCGGCGCCAGTTCTCGCGAGTACACGGTCTCATCCACCGTGAACAGAATCATGCGAAACCGAGGGTCGTGCCCGAAGGCTTCCAGCAGTGGTCGCAGGGAGCGAGTGAATTCCACTGGTGCGGGAATGTCGAAGCCCTGGTTCTCGCCCACACGGGCGAGCACCGAGGTGGAGTGATTGCGCATCACTCCCGGGTGCAGTTGCATGACCAGACCGTCGTCGAGCGACATCCGCGCAGTTTCGAACAGCATGTTCGCTGCGAAGGCGGATGCCGCGGCCGAATCGATGGGACCACGCAGCGCCTGGTCGAAAATGCGCTGAGCCTCGGCGGCGGGTAGCGGCGTGGTGTCAGCCGAGAGGTGGCCGTGGTCGCTCGCCCTGGCTCCCGCTGCTGCAAAGGCGGCTCGGCGCTGACGGAGCGCGTCGAGAAAACTCGCGTAGTCGGTGACCTCGATGCCACTGGCCGAGGAGAGCGTGCGGATGCCCGCAGCCCAGCTGGCGCGGTCGGGATAGAACATGGCGTCTGGCCTGAACGTGGGCACGACTCGCTCGCCCCAACCCTCTGCGGCGAGTGCGGCGTGCGATGCGAGGTTGGCACTGGGCGAATCCGTCGTGCTGAGAATCTCGATGTTGAAGCGGTCAAACAGTGGGCGGATGTGGAACTCAGGCTTTCCGAGCGCCTCCAGCAGCTGGTCATAAATTTCGTCTGCCGTCTCGGCGGACGGTTCCACTGTGACACCGAAGATCTCCACCAGCTCGTGTTCGAGCCAGTAGCGAGTGGGTGTACCGCGGAAAAGTTTCCAGTTTTCGCACACCCTGCGCCAGATGAGTCGGTGGTCACTCTCGACGACGGCATTGTGGTCGAGCGACGGGATGCCCAGGTCTTCACTGCGGACGCCCTGTGACACGAGCATGCGCGTGAGGTAGTGGTCGGGGATGACGAAGAGCTCGGTCGGATCGCCGAAGGAATCGTTGTTCAGAATGGCGTCGATCTCGATGTGCCCGTGCATCGAGACGAGAGGTAAAGCGGCGGTTGCCGCGTAGACCTCACGCGCGATCGCACGCTGGGTTGCTTCGACCGGTAGTGCTCTATCCGGGTGCAGCGTCCAGGGTCCTGTGGCCACAATCGCCTCCTCATTGAAACAAAATCGAGCGTTGTTTCATTCACTCCTCGTCAGTGGGAGCGCCGCTCGATCGCAACTATATCCCCAGAATAAAGCGAAAGTCACGCCTTCCTTCTCGGGCAAACAATAAATTCATACCAATTTGGCATCGCGACTTGACGAAACACTGAAAAGGTTTGCAGAATGTCCTACACGAGGCGCACGAGTGCTTCCGATTCCGCACGAGGTGGTGTGAGCATGGCTGTAACGATCCGCGATGTTGCGCGTGAAGCCGGCGTTTCCATCTCCACGGTGTCCCGGGCGCTTGCCTCGCCGGACCAGGTCGCGGAGGCCACCAGGGTCCACGTTCAGGCCACTGCCCAGCGCATGGGCTACAGCGTCAACAACAATGCGCGGTCGCTCATCACGGGTAGGAAGCACAGTTTCGGCCTCGTCGTTCCGGATCTCGAGAACCCGTTCTTTGGCTCGGTCTGCAAGGGCGTTCAGGCGCGAGCCCGCGCCGCAGGCTATGCCGTGTTCGTCGCCGATACCGATGAGGATCCGATGGTCGAGGCTGCGGTGGTTCGCAGCCTGATCAAGCAGGTCGACGGCGTGATCTTGTGTTCCGCGCGAGCAACGGACGAAGAGATTGGCGAACTCGCTTCAGAGACCCCTCTCGTCTTGGCGAACCGCTATCTGAAGAACATCCCATCGATCACCTTCGACAACGGCGGCGGAATGCGCGCCGTCCTCACTCACCTTGTCGCCCTCGGACACCGCACCATCGCGTATGCCGCTGGACCTCTGCGATCGTGGTCCAACAACGAGCGAATCGAAGCCTTCCGTCGCTTCGAGTCTGCTGGCGTGACCCTCGAACTTATCGAACTCGGAAACTTTGCCCCGGTGTTTTCCGGAGGCGTGCACGCTGGTGACCTCGCCATTGCCAGTGGCGCCACGGCGGTGGTTGCGTACAACGACATCATGGCGCTCGGTGTTATCGATCGGCTGCGCCAGCGCGGTCTCTCCGCGCCTTTCGACATGAGCGTCACCGGCTTCGACAACGTTGCGGTCTCGACGTTCGTCTGGCCAAATCTCACCACCGTCGATCTGCCTCGGGTGCAGATGGGGCGGATGAGCGTCGACATGATGCTGGAGGTGCTGGGGGACAGCGACCCCGCTGCTCGTCCTCCCAAGGAACTTCCCGTCGAGCTCGTTGTGAGGCAATCCTCGGGCGTGGTCGGCACATCCGAGGGGATATCAGCGCGCGGGGAGACGGTCATGGCCGTCAACGAAAAGGCTTCTTAACGTTGATGTTCAGTTGAACCGAGAGAAAGGAGCACGATACGACTAGAAACGCATCCTTCGTCCATCGTTTCGTCATCCCTCACCTTTGGAGCACATGTGTCACCCCTGCGCCTGTCGTTAGCCACGCTGTCGTCGGCCACGCTGTTAGCCGCGTCGGCCGCGGGCTTGGACCCCGCGGTCACCGGCCCGGCACTCGACCCGGCGAAGCTAACCATTGGCATCGTTCATTTCGGCATCGGCGCCTTTCACCGCAGTCACCAGGCTGTCTTCACTGAAAATGCAGCGGCAG
>JBDTAD010000096.1:0-2932 GCA_039924815.1 Lacisediminihabitans sp. | reverse complement strand
GCCATGTTCATCGATCGCAGCGGCATCCCACTCCAAGGCGGCCTCGGCGAGGAGCGGGAGATCACCCAGAGGGTGCAGAACAGCGGGAAAATCGTCGTCTGAGTCACCGCTGACGCTGTCAATGAGGCGACGATACGTGGCGAGACGCTTGCTCATTCGGGTCATCACTTGCGGCGCAGCATCCGGAACCCGACTCGGAATCTCGTCATTGCCGGGAAGATCGCGCATCTCAGCCGGAATCTGTTCCGCCGCGTTTGACGTGACTATGTCGGCGAGCGGATGACCTCCCGCTGGAACCGCTCTTTCGAGATACGACGCCCAACCATCGGATGCCTGGCACAGCGACTCACGCAGTTCGAAGCCGGACAGCTCGATGCGGCGACCCAAGATCTCAGCGAAGTCAGCGTGCGGGATGGCGGTCGAACCCGCAAAACTGTCGTCGGTGTAGATGACAGGGAGGACCGCATCCACACCCGGAAGTTTGCAGAAGGTGCCGACCATGGAGGTGATCATGCGCTTCTGCACCACTTTCGTCGCTGATGCCGGGAGATCGAAGCGCATCGCCCCACAGGTGCGCTTGCCCCGGAAGGCGAGAAGCACGACGCTGTTGCGCGGGACCATGTTGGCTACGGACGGCACCATGGCGAGGATGTCTGCAGGCCCGGAGGCCTTCACAATGACGGTCATGCGACCAGTTTTGGGCACCGCGAGGGACCGGGAGTGGGCCGTAGAGAGGTTGTGGACTAGCTACGCCTGTGGAGGAGAGGAGCTTGGGCGTGCGGACCGCTACTACAGAGGCGGCTGGGTGCCCTTTCCGCCGTAGTGGAACTCGCGCATGCCGCGGCGCACTGCCTTCCACATGATCGTGTACTGAATCCAGATCGCCAGCAGGATCAGTAGCACCGTAACGACGAACCACACAATCGCCACAACGATTCCAAAACCGGCCATCATGCTAAAGAAATCAGGGTTATAAGAGTCCATGCGGTCACCATAGTGACAAGCGTCAGGAAAGGCTAGAGGATGGGGTCTCGGCCGGATCGACCGGCGCAGGCGCTACCACCGCAGCACCGAAGATGGCCACGAGCAGAGCGCTGGTCCAGGTGATCAGCTCGGCATCAGCCAGGGCCTCGCCGTTCACGCGCGGCATCGGCACCGCCACGGCCTTCGTCTGCTGGAAGTAGCGCGCACCGGGGTACATACGCTGCAGCCGCACCTGCACGGAGTCGGCGAGCTCGGCAGTGGAGACTCGAAGGTTCGGGCCCGCAGACACGACCTCCGACAGCCCGGCCTTCTGCGCCATCCGCCGCAACTTCGACACCTCAATGAGGTTCAGCACCTGTATCGGCGGCTCGCCGTAACGGTCGGTGAGCTCCTCCAACACCTGATCGATCTGATCAGCGGATGCCGTGGGCGACGACGCGGTCGACAGCTTTTGGTAGGCCTCGAGCCTCAATCGCTCGCTCTCGACGTAGTCCTCGGGAATGTGTGCGTCGACTGGCAGTTCCAACCGCAGCTCGGTCTGCCCCTCGGCCACCTCGCCGCGGAACGTGGACACCGCCTCTCCGATCATCCGCAAATACAGGTCAAAACCGACGCCGGCAATGTGCCCGGACTGCTCGCCACCGAGCAGGTTGCCCGCACCTCGAATCTCGAGGTCCTTGAGCGCGACCTGCATGCCAGCGCCAAGCTCGTTGTTCGCGGCAATGGTCGCGAGCCTGTCGTGCGCGACCTCGCCGAGTGGCTTCTCAGCGTCATAGAGGAAGTAGGCGTAGGCGCGCTCGCGGCCACGACCCACGCGACCACGCAACTGGTGCAGCTGGGACAGTCCGTACTTGTCGGCCCGGTCGATGATGAGCGTGTTTGCGTTGGCGATGTCCAGCCCGGTCTCGATGATCGTGGTCGAGACGAGCACGTCGAACTTGCGCTCCCAGAAATCCACCATCACCTGTTCGAGCACGTGCTCGGGCAGCTTGCCGTGCGCCACAGCGATGCGCGCCTCTGGCACGAGTTCTGCCAACTGAGCGGCAACCCGGCTGATCGAGGATACCCGGTTGTGCACGAAGAAGATCTGGCCCTCGCGGAGGAGCTCGCGCCGAATCGCCGCCGCCACCTGCCGGTCGTGATACGGACCAACGAAGGTGAGAATCGGATGCCGATCCTCCGGTGGTGTCGCCAGCGTCGACATCTCGCGGATGCCCGTCACCGCCATCTCCAGCGTGCGCGGGATGGGCGTGGCCGACATCGCCAGAATGTCGACGTTGGTCTTCAGCTTCTTCAGCGCATCCTTGTGCTCCACCCCGAAGCGCTGCTCCTCGTCGATGATGACGAGGCCGAGATCCTTGATGACAATGCTGTTGGAGAGAAGCCGGTGCGTTCCGATGACAATGTCGACCGAACCATCCGCAAGCCCCTCGATCGTCTCCTTCGACTCCTTGTCGCTCTGGAAGCGGCTGAGCGCGCGCAGGTGCACCGGGAATCCGGCGAAGCGCTCTTGAAAGGTCTCCATGTGCTGCTTCACCAGCAGCGTGGTCGGCACCAGCATGATGACCTGCTTGCTGTCTTGCACCGCCTTGAACGCCGCACGCACCGCGATCTCGGTCTTGCCATAGCCGACGTCACCCGAGATCAGGCGATCCATCGGGATGGCACGCTCCATGTCAGCCTTCACCTCGTCGATGGTGGTGAGCTGGTCGGGAGTCTCGGCGAACGGGAAGGCGTCTTCGAGCTCTTGCTGCCACGGGGTGTCTGGCGGGAAGGCGTGGCCCTTACTTGCCATCCGGGCGGAGTAGAGCTTCACCAGCTCGACCGCGATGTCGCGCACGGCCTTGCGCGCACGGCCCTTCGCCGCGGACCAGTCGCTGCCGCCCATCTTGCTGAGCGCTGGCGCCTCACCGCCGACATAGCGGGTGAGCAGATCGAGCTGATCGGT
>JBDTAD010000095.1:0-12024 GCA_039924815.1 Lacisediminihabitans sp. | reverse complement strand
CGCTGGCGTTATCTTGCGTGAACGTCCATTGCTGAGGGCATCCGCGAGAATTTGACCTACGGTGAGGCGGGGGTCAACAGAACTTAGGGCATCCTGGTAAATGGCACCGATTCGACCGCGCCTGGCTCGTCTCTGGCCCTCAGTAACCGACGACCAGGGTGCTCCCAACAATTCCACGTCACCCGCGTCAGGATGATCAAGCGCAAGACTGAGTCTCGCGACGGTGGTCTTGCCTGAGCCGGATTCTCCGACGACTCCGAGCGTCTCACCTCGCCGAAGGCGGAAGTTGACATTGTCCACTGCGAGCCGCGAACCAAAGCGACGAGTCAGACCCCGCGCGACCAGTACTGAGTCATCCGAAGCTGTGCCAGGTCCAGGTGCTGTGCCAGATCCAGAAACTGTGCCCCGCACGGGTGAGCGCGCTAACGCGACCGCTGCGGCGGCGCTGGGTGCCAATCTGCTTCCGCGGGGTCGAGCTGCCGGAATCGCGGCGAGAAGGCTCCGAGTGTACGGATGCTGGGGTGCAGAGAGGACAGCCTTGGTTGGCCCGCTCTCGATGATGCGGCCACCCCTCATGACCGCTATCTGTGATGCGATTCGGTTCACCACCGCAAGATCATGGCTGATCAGCAGAATGGCAGTACCCGACGCCCGCAGACGTTCGAGCAGCTCGAGTATGCGCGCCTGCACGGTTGTGTCAAGGGCGGTGGTGGGCTCGTCGGCAATGAGTAATCGCGGCCGCAGCGCGATCGCCGAGGCGATGACAGCCCGCTGTCGCATGCCGCCGGAGAGTTCATCGGGACGTTGTGCCGCACGCAGCGCCGGTTCGGGCAGGCCCGCCTCCGCCAACAGTTCGATCGCGCGCTGGGCGCGATCACTCGCACCCATCGTCGTGTGCAATCGCAGCGCATCCGCTACCTCGCGGCCGATGGGACGCAGCGGATCGAGTGCCTGCAGGGCAGCCTGTGAGACGAAGCCGATTTCCTGCCCTCGAAGGGAGCGCAGCTGGCGGCGCGAAGCATCCAGAATCGCGGTGTCATCGAAGCGAAGCGTGCTCGCTTCGACGAGCGACCCCGGCCCCGCGAGGCCGAGCAGCGAGCGTGCAGTCACGGATTTTCCGGAGCCCGATTCGCCGACAATCGCGAGACACTCGCCGGCGACGATCGAGAACGAGACATTCGACACGACAGTGCGTGTGCCAAATCGGATGGAGAGGTCTGCTACCTCCAAGAGAGGTCTCATGACGACCTCACCCGCTCTTGCAGGCTTCGCCCGAGAATGGTGGTCGCGGCTGCGCTAAGCACGATGAAGAGACCGGGAAAGAAAGTCATCCACCAGAATGAGGTGATGTAGGTGCGACCCGCCGACAGCATCGCGCCCCACTCCGCGGTGGGCGGGACCGCACCCAGCCCGAGGTAGCTGAGCGAAGAAGCCCAGACAATGGACTGGCCGATTCCCAGCGTGACCAGCACGAAGAGCGCACCTCCGACGTTCGGCAGCACGTGGTGCACGACGCGGTATGTGCGGCCTCTACCCAGCACAAGTGCGGCCTCGATGTAGGGCGCACCCTTCACAACGAGCACCTGGCTGCGGATGATTCTCGCGTAGCCGGGGGCGGTGGCGAGGCCGACCGCGATGGTTGAGGTGACGGCACCCGGCCCGTAGATGACGATGAACAGGAGTGCAAGCAGGAGCCCGGGAAAGGCGAAGAGAACCTCGATGAAGCGAGTCGTTCCAAAGTCTAGCCAGCGAGGGCCGAGCCCGGCGAGGAGGCCAAACACGATAGCCAGGCCCACCCCAATTGCCGTTGCGGCTAGGCCGATAAGCAGAGACGGCCCCGTGCCGTACACAATCCTTGTGAAAATATCGCGGCCGGACTCGTCGGTGCCGAACAGGTGGGCAAAGGACGGAGGGAGGAAGCCTAGAGCTGGATGTACCGCGAGGGGATCACCCGGCGCGAGTACTGCAGGGGCGACCGCAGCTACCACCAGGAAGAGGATGACGAGCAGTGCCGCAACATCAGGCGTGCGGGGGCGGCTCATGCGTGGCCCCGGCGGTGCCTGGGGTCAACAAGGCGGTCAGCAAGGTCGGTGAGCGTGGTCATCACGATGTATCCGAGCGCGACGACGAGCACCACCCCTACCACCAAGGGAACGTCGCGTAATTGCACGGCAGAGAGCAAAGTGCGGCCGAGACCGGCCCGAGCGAAGATCGTTTCGACGATGACGGCGCCGCTGATGAGAGATCCGAAGGCCCAGCCGGCGATACCGATTGCGGGAATTGCTGCGTGCCGAAGCACGTGTCGCCAGAACAGTCCGGACTCGCTCTCGCCGCGTGCCCGTGCAGCGAGGACGAAGGGCGAGGCCATCGCATCGAGCATCGAGTCTCTCATCACTTGGCCGAGGAAACCCGCGAGGGGAACCCCCAGAGTGACGACCGGTAGCACATAGCCAACTGCGCCGGGAACGCTCACCGGTGGCAGCCACCCGAGCGTTGTGCTGAAGACCAGAATGAGCGAAATCGCCAGCCAGAAATGGGGAACAGCCGCTGCCACTATCTCGAGGACTGATCCGACCCCCGCAGCGAGTCGTCCGGAGTGCATCGACCAGGCTGAGAGCGTCGTGGCGATAAGCGACCCCAACGCGAGTGATAGAAGTGCAAGAAGGAGTGTCCCGCCGATGTTCTCGACAATGACGTCGATCACCGACTTGTGTAGGGAGTATGACTGACCCAGGTCGCCCCTCGCTAACCTTGCGATATACACGAGGTATTGCACGACCAGAGGTTTGTCGAGCCCATATTCAGTGCGGGCGTGTGCCAATGCCTCGGCGCTCGCCTGCGACCCCGGCCCGCCGAGAATTGCCTCGGCTGGATCTCCGGGGATCAGCCGGATAGCAAAGAATGTCACTGTTGCGACTGCCCACAGCACGAAGACGATGCCGCCGACCCTCGCTACCAGCCATGGGAGCCAGCGGCCCGACGTCCGGGCCGCTGGCATTGCCGCTTCGATCAGTGGCTCAACCATGTGTCGTAGAGCTCGGGAGTCGAGACCGACGGAAGTGCCCTGAACCCGTTCACTTTGGATCCGAGCAGGTAATGGTTCTGCTGGTCGTAGAGCGGAAGGATGTAGTAACCCGCGAGCACAATCTTCTGTGCGTTCTTGTAGAGCGCGGCGCGCTCGGTCGGCGAAGAGGACTCACTCGCCTTGACGAGTAGTTCGTCGAGAGCAGGGTCCTTCACCTGTGAGTGATTGGCGAAGTAACCACTCGGGGCGGGAACTGTGCCGTCGGAGTCGAACAGAATTCGCAGCACATCCGGTCCGACCTTTGTATACGGTGCGCTGACGAGGTTGTAGTCATTCTTGCCGAGCGCCCCGTACCAGCTGGCAAGGTCGAGCGGGTGAAGGTCCACTTTGAAGCCGGCCTGCTTGGCACTCGCCTGCAGTTGCTCGAACAACGACTGCTCCGCTGGGATCGACTGGTTAGTGCTCACGGGGAAGTTCAGCTCGAGCACCTTGCCATCTTTGACTCGATAGCCCTCGGCGTTCGTTTGCGTCCAGCCGGCCTCGTCGAGTAGTGCGGCGGCCTGCTTCTGGTCGTAGCCGAACAGGGCCGGCTCAGAGTAGCCGAGAGCCTCGACGCTCGACAGTGCAGAGTATGAACGCTTCGCCGTTCCGAAGAACAGAGTCTTGATCCCTGCGTTCACGCTAGCCGAGCGAATGAAGGCCTCTCGTACGCGCTTGTCGTTGAACGGAGCGATGCTGGAGTTCAGCTCGATGCGGTCCGATGCACCTGGTCTAGGTGCGTCGACATGCTTGAGGCTTTTGGTTTTTTCCGCCGACACAATTGCATCTGGTTGGGCGTTGTCGATGACATCCACAGTTCCTGCTTGCAGCGCCGCGTAGCGTGACGCAGAATCTGGCAGGAAACGCCAGTCGATCGACTTGAGGTAGGCGGGGCCGGTATGGGCGGCATCCGCTGGTGGAGAGTTGTAATTATCGTTGCGCACGAGCGTGATCGACTGCTGTCGATCCCACCTCTTGACGATGAACGGACCCGTACCCACCGGCGACTCACAGTTCACGTCCTGGCTGCGTTTCAGCGCCTTCGGGGACTCCATATCGAGCCACGGCTGTGACAAAGAGTCCAGAAGCGCGCTGTCTGGGGAGCTGAGCGTGATCCGTGCGGTGTGCGCATCTACAGCGGTCACCTTGCTCACCTTGGCCAGCGCGAGGTAGCCGGTGGAGGAGCCGGTCGTGGGGTCTTGCAGGTGGGCGATGTTAGCAACCACGGCGTTTGCATCGAACGTGGTTCCATCGGTGAACTTCACGTTGTTCCGTAGGGTGAAGTCCCAGCTCAGACCATCAGTAGATTCTTTCCACTTGGTAGCAAGCCAAGGAATGATCGCACCCTTCGCATCTTTCGAGACGAGGGATTCGAGGTACTGCGTCGCGACCAACGCCTGCGGGTAGTTGCCGCCAACGTGAGGGTCGAGGCAGGTGGGCTCCGCATCGCCGGTCGCGTACACGAGAGTGCCGCCGGAATGAGGGGCAGTGCTCGTCGCTGGTGCGGTAGAGCACCCAGCGACCAGAATGGCAACGGACGCGATGCCGACAAGGGTGGGGAAAAGGCGTTTCACGGTCTGCTTTCTTCTATTATTGGTCTGAGCCCATTATTACCCTGAATCGAGGCGAATGTTTTCCATGAGACATGAATCCGTGGGCCGTCCGCGCTCGTCTTCCCGCAACACCCTTGAAGATGCGGCGCTTGAGCTCTTTCTCGAGCAGGGATACTCCTCCACGACGATCGAGCACATTACCCGGCGGGCTGGAGTAAGCCGCAACACCTTCTTTAACTACTTCGAGGCAAAGAGCGACCTGCTCTGGCTTGAGGTCGATGCTGGGATTGATCGCATGGCCGAAGAACTCGACGCTGTTCCCCTCGACGTTTCGCCGATAGCCACTCTGCGTGACGTCATGGTGCGGGTGGCAGATGAGGTGGGCGCCGACCGAGTGCCGCTCGCGCTCACGCAGGGGGAGGTCATGCGCAGCCAAGGTGAGGCTGTGACATCCGGCCTCACGAGGTTTGCACGGCGGGCGGATGTGCTGGCCGGCTTCCTCGCGCCCCGTTTCGGCACTGTGCGCAACGATCTTGCTATCCTCGCCGCCTCGAACGCCCTGGCCGGTGCTATCTCCGCCGCGTGGGAGGTCTGGGCGCGCGACGGTATCTCTCGACGACCCCTTGCGGACTATGTCGCGGAAGCCTTCGATCTGGTCGTTACGGGCGTGGCAGGATCCCTCGATCGCCGGTTCCCACGATCGACACACCGCGAGCAGTGAACCCTTTGCGGTTCGACCGCAATGACTCTGAGACCCTGCTGCTGGTGCGCTGAATGTGCTCGACGGCGAGCGTGGCAGCGTTCACGGCGTCGCGCGCGAGCAGAGCGCCCAGGATCTCCGCGTGCTCGATACCGGCCTCAACGCTTCCGGACAGCGTGTGCACCTCAAGCCAGCGGGTGCGTGCGAGCCTCGTCATGATGCCTTCGACAGCGCTGAGCAGGAATGGATTGCCGCTCAATCGTGCCAACTCCACGTGAAACTCAGGTGCAACGTGGGTTGAATCCCGTGGCGTACTGGCCAGATCGGGGGAGCGTACGTGAGCTTCGAGCGCAGCCAGTTCGACATCCGTTGCCCGTTCGATGGCGAGCCGCACAACTGCGGACTCAATGGCGACGCGATATTCTGCTAACGCTTCTAACTCACCGAGGTCGAGCGGAGAAACGATCCAGCCGCGACCGTCCCGCTGGGCCAGTCCCTCGCCCTCAAGCCTGGCTAGCGCAGCGCGCACTGGCGTGCGTGAAGCGTTGAACTCCGCCTCTAGCCAGCGCTCGGTCAGACGCATCCCCGGCGCGAGATCGAGGTCAAGAATTGCGACGCGCAGACGCTCATAGAGCAGCGTGGTCTGGGTAACATCCGTCACAGGCCCAAGGATACCCGGCCGCACGATGCACCCACGAGCTGTCTGAGCTCTCATCGCGTTCGTGGCGCATGGCCGCGACAAGCGCACCGCGGTCGGTCCTGAGCTTCGTAGACTTCCAGTGGCGACGCCATCCGTTCCTAGGTCGCCGCGGAGGTGGACTGCACGTGTCGGTTCAACCCGCGACGGTTCGCACCGCTGTTGGACTGGTGCGCCTGCTCGGAGCTGCCGTGTGCGTGACCGCGCTGGTTGCGAGGTTCATTTGGGGTCTCGGCTCTGTCACCTTCACTCCGTCCAACTTTTTCGCCTATCTTACGATCCAGAGCAACATGGCCTTTGCCACTGTGACGGCGATCGCCGGGATTCTCGCGCTGCGACTGCCTCGCGACCCCGTGTGGTTAACGACCGCTCGTGCGGTCGTGCTCAGCTGCACGGTCAGCGCCGGTGTGGTCTATGCGTTTCTGGTGCAGCAGGCGGCGGTGCGGGGCGTGCCCATCGATGTTCCCTGGTCAGACCAGATACTGCACTTTTGGCTTCCGGCGTTGGCGATTCTGGACTGGATTTCATCGCCGGGTCGCGGCAAGACGCACTGGAGAACGGTGCCGTTTGTGCTCGGCTACACGGTGGTGTGGGGAGTGGTTACCCTCATCCGTGGCCCCATCGTTGGCTGGTACCCCTACTTCTTCCTCGATCCGAGCCAGGTCAGCAGCGTCGCGGATTTTCTGCTCTACAGCGCGATCGCGCTCGTATCCTTCGGCGCACTCTCCACGGGGATTGTGGCACTCGGGCGCATCCGACCGTTACTGTCGCGGTTGCGTGTGCGACAACAGGATGGTGGACAGGGTCGCTAGGAGGCGAAGGGCCGAAGCGCCAGCATCGCGCTTGCCGTGAGATCGCCGTCGCTCTTCTTGGCGAAACTTTCCGCTGCTGCTCCACCGACAAGACCGACCAGGATCGGCTCGCCGATGATCGGCTCGAGGTTGACCCAGGATGTCACGTCGTCGTCCGTACCGACCAGGTTCCAGATTGCGGCATCCGTAGCCCAAAAAGGCTTGTCGAACTTTAGCCAAATCGTCTCGACGGAGCCGACACCGAGGGCCGCAATCGCGGTGCGATGGGTCAGCGGTAGCAGCGGGGAGAACTTGAGCGAGTCCTTTTTGAGCACGCCGAGAGGAACAGTCACGACAACACGGTCGACCCGCAGCGATTCGCCCGTGCCGAAGCGCAAACTCACTCCGGACTGCCCAAAAGCGATTTCAGACACAGGGCTGGAAAGTGAGGTCTTGATCCCCGTAAGGGCGTCGGTCACGAGGGTGTCGAAGCCGCCGGTGACCACTCGGTTTGTTGCAGGCTGGCTAGCTCCGTACCAGCTGGAGAGCTGGTCTGGATCGGCTCCGGAGAGTGTCGCCTCCGACCCGAGGTATTGCTGCAGCATTGCCGCACCGTCGAAGCCTTTGGGTGCGGAGCCCTCGGCGGTCTTGGCGGCACCCGAGCCTTCGAGCGCCGAGGCGAGCGAGACGTCTTCCAGCTGATTCATAGCCCAAGCGATCGCTGCAGTCATGGCCTCGGGCCCGGCAGGATATGCCTTCGCGGTCGAGGTGGGCGACACGAAAGTAGCCTTCCTGGATAGTTGGCTTGCCGTGCCGATGCTCGCCAGGCGAGAGAGCACATCGTTATCGGTCTTGCCGAGCCGCCAGCCGCCGAGCTCGACCGGGGCTGGCCATGCATCCGAGTGCACTGTTCTAAGCCTGCCACCGATGCGGTTTCGTGCTTCGATCACAACGACGTCATAGCCGTTCTGCGAGAGCAGGCGAGCGGTTTCTGCTCCAGCAACGCCAGCGCCGATAACGGCGACCTTGTCGCCGGGGGCCCCAACCAGGGATAGGTCGCTCGCGGCTCGCGCACCAGACTGCAGCGCGCCGAGCACGGTTGCGGCGGCATCTGCGGAGGTTGCCTCACCCGCAAAGAAGACGCGATCGAGGATCGGTTCGCGCAGTGCGTCGCGGTGCTGAGGAGTCGAGCCGACCTTCATGACGCTGTGCGAGCCGAGCGAATAAGGATCGGATGTCCAAGAGCTTCGCAGCATCGCCGTGGGGGTCGGCACGCCGAGTGGTGTTTTCGTGGGCCGTGGTGCCGGAAGCGGCGTTTCCGGGGTGCACGCCGACAGCACCAAGAGGGACAAGCCTGAACCTGCCCCGAGAAGGAAGCTGCGACGAGTGAAGGACATCTCAGCGCCAGACTACTAGAATTGAGCCACAGGCTTTGATCCGGCCATCACCGGGGAGTCTTCGGAAGAAAAGCATCGGCCGCAGCGTGTTCGCCGCGGTCAGTACTTCTAGAACCGAACGGGTCTGGCCCGTCACAGCCAAAGAACAAGCGGTCCGCCAGGGGCATGAGAGTGCGAAGGTGGGCAAGCGGGGTGGTACCGCGGCAGAAATAGCACGAGCATCTGCCGTCCTCGTGAGAAGCGCTACTCACAAGGAGCACTATGACCTACCCCAGGGGATTCGCCGACGGCACGGCAGCCGAGCCGCTCAGCCCCTCGCCGAGTTTTCCTGCTATCGAGCAGGGGATCCTCGCCTTCTGGAAGGGTGATGACACCTTCAAGGCCTCCGTTGATCAGCGCGAAGGTTGCCAAGAATGGGTGTTCTATGACGGGCCGCCGTTCGCGAACGGGCTTCCCCATTACGGCCATCTCCTCACCGGGTACGCCAAGGATCTTTTTCCGCGCTATCAGACCATGCGCGGCAAGCAGGTGCACCGCCGCTTCGGCTGGGACACCCACGGACTGCCCGCTGAGCTCGAGGCGATGCGCCAGCTCGGAATCACCGAGAAGTCGCAGATTGAAGCGATGGGTATCGCCACTTTCAATGCGAAGGCTCGCGAGTCTGTTCTGGAGTACACCAAAGAGTGGGAAGAGTACGTCACTCGAATGGCTCGCTGGGTGGATTTTGAGAACGACTACAAGACACTCGATGTGACCTTCATGGAGTCGGTGCTGTGGGCTTTCAAGAAGCTCTATGACAAGGGGCTCGCGTACGAGGGTTTCCGCGTGCTGCCCTATTGCTGGCACGACGAGACTCCGCTCTCGAATCATGAGCTGCGGATGGATGACGACGTCTACAAGATGCGGCAGGACCAGACGGTCACGGTGACGTTCCGTCTCGTGGGAGCGAAGGCCGAGGCGCTCGGGCTCACCGGGGTGAGAGCGCTGGCCTGGACGACGACACCATGGACGCTGCCGACCAACCTCGCGCTCGCTGTCGGGCCCGACATCCGCTACTCGGTTCTGCCCTCCGGCCCGCTCGGCTCAGGCGACGGGACAGAAGAGGGAGCTGGCGAATATCTGCTCGCAGGCGACACCGTCGCCGCTTATGCCAAGGATCTCGGCTACGCGAGCGGGGATGATGCGCTCGCCGCCGTCACGCGTTCGCTGGACGGGCGAGAACTGGGTGGCGTGCGCTACGACCCGCTCTGGGACTATTACGCGGATGTCGAAGTGTGGGGCACCGGAGAAGCGTGGCAGATCCTCGTCGCGGACTACGTCGCCACCGGTGAAGGAACCGGCATCATGCACCAGGCTCCCGCCTACGGTGAAGACGACCAAATCACCTGCGCCGCCGCGGGCATCCCCGTCATCGTCTCGGTCGACGAGGGCGGCAAGTTCCTCCCCATGTTCGGTGAGATCGCGGGCCTGCAGGTCTTCGACGCGAACAAGCCAATCACGCAGCGACTGCGCGCAGACGGCCGCCTGCTGCGGGTTGCAAGTTACGAGCACAGCTATCCGCACTGCTGGCGTTGCCGCAACCCGCTCATCTACAAAGCAGTCTCGAGTTGGTTTATCAAGGTTCCGGAGTTCCGTGACCGCATGGGCGAGCTCAACAAGGAGATCACCTGGGTTCCTGAGAACGTCAAGGACGGCCAGTTCGGCAAGTGGATCGCTGGCGCCCGTGACTGGTCAATCTCGCGCAATCGCTATTGGGGTTCCCCCATCCCGATCTGGAAGAGTGACGACCCGCAGTTCCCCCGCGTTGATGTCTACGGTTCCCTCGCCGAGCTCGAACGTGACTTCGGCGTGCTGCCGACGAACGCGCAGGGGGAGCCCGACCTGCACCGACCTTTCATCGACGAGCTGACCAGGTCAAACCCCGACGATCCGAGCGGCCAGTCAACGATGCGGCGCATCGAGGATGTCTTCGACGTGTGGTTCGACTCCGGTTCGATGCCGTTCGCGCAGGTACACTACCCGTTCGAGAATCAGGACTGGTTCGACAGCCACAGTCCTGCGGACTTCATCGTTGAGTACATCGGCCAGACCCGGGGCTGGTTTTATGTAATGCACGCTCTGTCCACCGCGCTTTTCGACCGTCCAGCATTCACCAACGTGATCAGCCACGGCATCGTGCTGGGCAGCGATGGTCAGAAGATGTCTAAGTCGCTGCGCAACTATCCGGATGTCTCCGAGGTCTTCGATCGGGACGGCGCGGATGCCATGCGCTGGTTCCTCATGTCGTCCTCCGTCATCCGCGGTGGCAATCTCGTCGTTACCGAGGAAGGCATCCGAGAAGGAGTGCGTCAGCTGCTCCTCCCGCTCTGGAACAGCTATTACTTCTTCAGCCTGTACGCCAATGCTGACAACTACGAAGCCAGCTGGCGCACGGACTCGACCGATGTGCTCGACCGCTACCTTCTGGCCAAAACCCGCAGGCTCATTGAGGAGGTCACGGCCGATCTCGATGCGCTGGACTCCCCGCTCACTGCGGTGAAGCTGCGCGACTTCGGCGACGTGCTGACCAACTGGTATGTCAGGCGCAGTCGTGACCGTTTCTGGGCAGGCGATAGCGCCGACGCTTTTGACACGCTGTACACGGTGCTCGAAACTCTCGCCAGGGTGGCATCCCCGATGCTGCCCCTCGTGACGGAACAGATCTGGAAGGGTCTTACCGGCGGACGCAGCGTGCACCTCACCGACTGGCCAGAAGCAGCCCTGTTCCCCGAGGCCGATGACCTCGTGGACGCTATGGATCGTCTGCGTCAGATCGCCTCGTCTGGTCTGGCGCTGCGTAAGGCGCGCGGGCTGCGAGTGCGGCTACCCCTGGCCCAGCTCACGGTTGTGGGGGAGAACATCGGTACCCTCGACGGCTTTGCCGACATTCTCAAAGACGAGTTGAACGTCAAAGCAGTCTCGCTTCGCGCACTCACGGCTGACAGCCTGAGCGAATACGGGATCACGCACAAGCTCACGGTCAACTCGCGCGCCCTCGGCCCAAGGATCGGCAAGGACGTGCAGAAGGTCATCAAGGCTGCGAAGGCTGGTGACTGGTTTGAGCGGCGTGGTTCGGTAACGGTGGGCGGCTTTGAGCTCCTGCCGGAAGAATATGAGCTCGAACCGCAGGCGGCGGACGACTCGCGCGCCATCAGCTTCCTGTCGGACGGTAGCTTCGTGCTGCTCGACACGGTGATGACACCGGATCTTGAGGCCGAAGGGCTCGCTCGCGATCTCGTGCGTGCCATCCAAGACACCCGAAAGTCAGCGGGGCTGGACGTGAGCGATCGCATTGCCCTATCGCTGTACTTCGGGTCGGCTCACGAGTACGCGGCCGTGGAGCCGTTCGCGGGCATGATTGCCCAGGAGACTCTCGCAGAGGCTCTCACCCTGGTGCCAGCGGACGAGCCGGCGGGAGGCGTTGAAGAACTCGCCGCCCTACACGGCACGGTGGACGCGTATCGTTCACTCGTGCAGGCGAACAAGTATGCGAACACGCAGGACGTGGTCGTTGAGCTGAAGATTATTGGAGCGGTGATTAATGTTTGAGAAGCGCGATGTCTAAGAAAAATGACGCTCAGGACCCTGAACTCAGCGACGACTCGCTGTTCCAAAAGCACGCTGATCGTGTCTACCGAGACTTGCTCGACCGTGTGGGCGAACTGGGCCTGCAGCCGCGCCTAGCTCCCACCCGTCGGGTCGTTGAGCTACTCGGCGACCCCCAGCGGGCCTACCCGATTGTGCACATCACCGGCACCAACGGCAAGACCAGCACGAGCCGAA
>JBDTAD010000094.1:0-8177 GCA_039924815.1 Lacisediminihabitans sp. | reverse complement strand
TCAACCAGCTGCGGCGATGAAAGTCCGTCGCACCCAACTCAGCGATGGCCGCGAAATGGCCAGCGCTGCCGTAGCCCTTATTGCCAGCCCAGCCGTAACCGGGCGTCACCACATCCGCATCAATCATCAAGTGATCGCGCTCTACCTTGGCAACGACGGATGCCGCGGCCACCGAGGCGCAATCGCGATCGGCCTTGATTCGGGTGGTCACCGCCACCCGAGAAGCCAGTGCAGGGTTCAACCAGTCGAAGTGCCCGTCGAGTAGCACCACGCTGTCCCGGATGCTGGCTCCAGCCACGTGCAGAATGCCCAGCGCTCGCTTACCCGCGAGCCCCAGCGCCGCGGAGATCCCGAGCTGGTCAACCTCGAGCGCGGACGCCATACCCACCGCGGAGTACAGCGCCCAGTCGAGACTCAACGGTGCCAGTAACTCCCGCCGCTTTTCGCTCAGCATCTTGGAGTCGCGGAGCCCTAGAGGAAACGCTCCTACACCGGCGTCAACGACGCACATCCCCACTGCGACAGGGCCAGCGATCGCGCCGCGGCCGACCTCGTCGCAGCCGATGATAAATCTGGCCCCCGACGCGTGCAGTGAGTTCTCGAACTCCAGAGTCGGATCTGTTACCGGCATCCGGCAACTCCACGGGCGGGCACGCTACTTCTTCGCACCGTTCACGCCGTCGAAGACCTCGGGGTAATCGTCCAGCCAGCTCCAGTGGCTTGACGGCCAGCTGACGACGAACGCACGGCCAACCACGTCATCCATGGGTACGAAGCCTTTGGTTGGTGTCGTCGTGTTGTAGCGCGAGTCCTTGGAGTCATAGCGGTTGTCGCCCATGACCCAGAGAGAATTCTTCGGCACAACGACCTTGAAGTCGATACCGGATGCCCTGACAACTCCGTTATCAAGCTTGAGGTAAGGCTCCTTGAGGGGAATGCCGTTGACCGTCATTTGTCCCAGGCTGTTGCAGCAGGCGACCGTGTCTCCTGGCAAGCCGATCACTCGCTTGATGAGGTGATCGTTGCTGTCTGGGGCGCTCAGCCCGACGACGGAGAGCATCCAGTCTATGGCAGCGGCGAAGCCGTTCTGTTGGGTGTTCGTTACGTTGGCATCGAGCCATCCGCCCGGGTCTTTGAAGACGACGACATCACCGTGCTGAACGGGCACAACGTTCGGTACCAACTCGTTCACGATGATGCGGTCGTTGACCTGAAGCGTGTTCGCCATCGAGGCCGAGGGAATGTAAAACGATCGGATCAGGAAGGTTTTGATGCCTACCGAGATGATGATCGCTGCCACCAGAATCAGGACAATGTCGCGGATAAATAGCTTGACGCCGCGCGTCTTGCGCCGCTTCTCCTGTGCCGCGCTAGACGCGCGGGAAGGAGGTTCTGTTTCTGTCATTAAACCCCTGAGCTCCCCATCATTTTAGGTGGTGGGGAGCTCAGAAAAAATCAGACTCGCGAGGGAAGCTAACGCTTAGTGTGCGTCGCGCTTTTCCTTGATCTTGGCCTTCTTGCCGCGCAGGTCGCGGAGGTAGTAGAGCTTGGCACGACGAACGTCACCGCGGGTGACGATCTCGATGTGGTCGATAACCGGGGAATGCACGGGGAAGGTGCGCTCTACGCCCACCTGGAAGCTCACCTTGCGAACGCAGAACGTCTCGCGAACACCCTCGCCGGAACGTCCGATGACGACTCCCTGGAAGACCTGGATGCGCGAGCGCGTGCCTTCAACGATGTTGACGTGGACCTTGACGTTGTCTCCGGCACGGAAGTCCGGGATGTCAGAGCGGAGTGAGGCCGCATCTACGGCGTCGAGAATATGCATGGTCGTTCGCTCTCTGCAACCGCCACAGGTCGATCACGATCTAGTACTTCAGAAAAGGAAGGAGTGCGCCTACGTCAGTCCCGGCTCCCCTGTGGCAGAACCGTGCGATGGCACAAGAGGTAATTCTGTCATACTCTGGCGGGCCGTCGCCACTCGGAGCCGCGGCCGCCGATGCTCAACGCTCGTGCAGCGGGTGTACCAGGCTGGAAATACGCGCGTGGATGCTGTCGCGAGCTTCCTGGGGCAGTTGGCGCAGTGCGCTCCACAGCGCGGCCAACGCGAACACGGCGGCGATCGGACCGACTGTGTTGGAAATCGTGTAGGAGATCACATTGAGGTCCAACCCGAACAGCTCGGTGAACACCGACGCACCACGATCGCCGGCTATGGGCGCGTCAATCATAAAGAAACCGTACGCAATACCGAACGCGTAGGCCGTAGTGAGCAGGGTCGCATCTCGCAGAGATACCGCGCGCATGGTGCGTACTTCATCGCGGGCACGGGTCAGTAGCAAAGCCAGAAGCAAAACAATGAACGCGAGCGGGCAGAATACGGACTGGAAGTGGAAGTGCCAGCCCAGGTACACCCCAAACAAACTGCGCCCCGCAAACACCCACGCCGGGACAGCAACCAAGCCTACAAACTGTATGTAGTACATGGCGCGACGAAAAGACATTGTCTCATTCTAAACTCGTTACCAGAGAGTCAGCGCACACACTGGGAGACAGATGATTGAACTCAAGACGCTTGCGGAGATCGAAGAGATGCGGGTCGCGGGTTTATTCGTCGCGGGAGTGCTCAAGGAATTGCGGGCGATTTCCCGAGTGGGGGTCAACCTGCTCAAGCTTGACTCGATCGCGCATGACCTCATTCGCGAGTACGGCGCCGAGAGCTGCTACATCGATTACCACCCGTCTTTTGGCGCTATGCCCTTCGGCAAGGTGCTGTGCACCTCGGTGAACGATGCGGCCCTGCACGGCCTGCCACACGATTATCCACTGCAGGACGGTGACCTTGTCAGCCTGGACTTCGCAGCCTCAGTCGGGGGCTGGGTCGCCGACTCCGCGATCTCTTTCACGGTCGGTACACCGCGCGACGAAGATCTGAGATTGATCGAAGTGACGGAACGCGCCCTGGCTGCCGGAATCACCGCAGCGACAGTGGGTAACCGGATTGGCGACATCTCGGCCGTGATCGGCACCGTAGCCCACGACGCAGGCTATTCGGTGAACACGGACTTCGGCGGGCACGGCGTCGGGCGTGTGATGCACGGCGATCCGCACATCCCGAACGACGGGCGTGGCGGGCGGGGCCTACCCCTGCGCGCGGGACTGGTTTTCGCAATCGAGCCGTGGTTTATGCAGAGCACCGACCGGATCTTTACCGATCCGGATGGCTGGACCCTGCGCAGTCTCGACGGCTCGCGTGCCGCCCACGCTGAGCACACGATCGCCATCACGGATGACGGCCCTATCGTGCTCACCGCGCGGGTGTAGTTACTCCGGCACCAGGTCGGGGCGCACGCGTTTCGTGCGTTCCAGCTGCTGCTCATGTCGCCAGGTAGCGATCGCGCCGTGGTTCCCGCTCAACAGGACGGGGGGAACCTCGAAGCCACGCCACGCGGGCGGCTTCGTATAGCTCGGATACTCGAGCAGACCATCCGAGTGTGATTCCTCGACGAGGCTCTCGGGATTGCCCACCACCCCGGGAATAAGACGCCCGAGCGCTTCGATCATCGCCATCGTGGCTACTTCGCCGCCGTTGAGGACATAGTCACCGAGGCTCAGCAGGCGTACCCGACCACGGGTCGCCGAGTAGTCGACGACTCGCTGGTCGATTCCCTCGTAACGGCCGCAGCCGAAGACGAGGTGTTTCTCCGCCGCAAGTTCCTGCGCGATCGCCTGGGTGAACACCTCACCGGCCGGTGAGGGAAAGATGACGACCGGATCCGTCTGCCGAAGTTCGGAGGCGTACAGGATGCTGTCGAGTGCCTCGCCCCACGGCTCTGGTTTCATCACCATGCCCGCTCCCCCGCCGTACGGGGTGTCGTCTACGGTGCGATGGCGGTCGTAGGTGAAATCGCGCAGGTCGTGCACACCGAGATCAATGACTCCGGCCTTGCGCGCCTTGCCCAGTAGGGACACATCGAGCACGGAGAAGAACTCCGGAAAGATTGTCACGATGTCTATGCGCACCATTGCAGTCTAGGAGCGCGGTTCGCTGCCGATCGACTCGTCGTACCGGTCGAACACAAGTCCGACCAGTGTGGAGTCCGGCTCACGCCCGGGTACGAGGAGCGGGTCCGTCACTAGGTCAGCGTGCACGGCCCGGGCAAGCTCGGCGAAATATCCTGGTGCCAGCAGGTAACTACTGACTACCACGCGGGCACCGGCGCCCGCGGCACGCTCGGCGCTGACGGCATCCGCAAGACTCGGCTGCGCTGCCGAAATGAATCCGACGCGTACCGGCCTGCCGACGGCGAGCGAAAGCCTGGCACCGGTGTCGTGACAGTCCGCGACGGCCCGAGGATCGGTGGATCCGGCACAGGCCAGAACCACCCGGTCAGTGGCGCGCAGACCGCACTCGTCAAGGCGTTCGAGCAGGATACGCACGAGGCGATCATCCGGTCCCAGCGCCTTCGCCAGCCGATCGCCGTGCCGGATCTGCCCGCGCAGGTCGACATTCACATGAAAGCCGGCGGAGAGCAGGAGCGGGACGACGACCGCCCCTGCTTCCTCGGCGACGAGCGACAGCGACGAAGGGACGTCCGGTTGCTGCACATCCACGAAGCCGGCACCAATCGCCAAATCCGGGCGCGCGGCTACCAGTGCATCCACCAATGCGGTTACGGCATGACGGCCAGAAAGCGATGACGTGCCATGCGAGATTGCGAGAAGAGGCGGAAGCGCCTGGTCTACCTGCGCCAGGGTCACGCGGGGAGTTCCACCTCGATAAAGCCTCCGACGACCCTGGTACGGAAAGTTCTCAGGAACAGGGAGGGATCGGTGAAACAATCCCCTGTGGCCAGGTCGTAGACCTGCTTGAGAAGCGGGGAGGTGACGGTGGGGCGATCGCCCTTCGAACCGACGATCCCCCTGGCTATGACGAACGCCTTTGTAGCGGGATCACGGTGGCACACCGCGTAGATCTCGTGGGGCGAGACCAAAAAAAGCGCGATCTGCCGCATGCGAATCATCAATGCCTCTCCCCAGGACGGCTCCAGTTCTTCGACCTGGCAGACACGCTCCCAGACTGTGCTGGCCAGAGCGCGGGCAGCAGCATGAGCATCCTGCACCTCGCTACCTCGTACCTCCTGAACGATTGTCATGTCGATTCCCTTTCGCCTCGTGCCGCGCTGAGTTCTCCTCCGACCGTAAAACACGCATGTTTCCAGACGGTGACCGCATGTTTCGCTCGAGTGAATCCTCGATCACAGCCACCCCAGTGAGGTGTGTGACCCGTGTCACGCGCCCGACACATACGGGCAACGGAATGGAAATCCCACCCTTCTAGGGTCGGACATACCGAAGTAACGAAGGGTTCAGTCGATGACACAGCTCACTCCCGTTCGGCAACGCGAGATCGTGGTGATCGGCGGCGGTCCAGCTGCACATCGCCTCATAGACGCACTTCAGGCCCGCGAAGACGGCACCAACAGCCGGATCACCGTGCTGGCCGACGAACGGCACACGCCATACGACAGGGTCGCGCTGAGCACCCGACTTGGCTCGCCCGAGCTGGACCTCGCTCTGCGCCCGGCCTCGCTGTGGGATGACGAACGCGTCACGCTGCGCAGTTCCGAGCGGGCGACCGCTATCGATCGTCTCAACCGAACCGTCACGACCGAGACCGGCGATTGCCTCAGCTACGACGAGTTGGTGCTCGCCACCGGATCCAGCGCACCAATTCCCGATATTCCCGGTGCCGAACACGCCCGGGCGTATCGCACCATCGACGATGTCGACTACCTCACTGCCACAGTCGCACAGCTGCGCGACCAAAAGGGTAGACCACCACGGGTGATAGTCGCGGGCGGAGGCCTGCTCGGACTCGAGGCCGCGGGCGGGCTGCACAAGCTCGGGGCCGAAGTCACAGTTGTGCATTCCGGCCCATGGCTCATGTCCGCCCAACTCGACGAGGGCGCCGGGCAGGCTTTGGGCAGGCTTATCGCGGCGGAGGGCATTGAGCTTCAGCTGGGAACCAGGCCACAGGTTATTCGGACCGAGGATGGCGTGGTCACCGGCGTGAAGCTCACGAACATGCGTGTGCTCGATGTCGATCTGGTGATCTTCTCCATCGGCATCACCCCGCGGGACGAGCTCGCCCGTGAGGCCGGGCTGGTGATCGGCGAGCGCGGCGGCATCGTCATCGGCGCGGACTGCCGCACCTCTGACCCGTCGATTTGGGCGATCGGAGAGGTGGCCTGCTTCAACGGGCGCTGCACCGGCCTAGTCGCGCCCGCCAACGCGATGGCGGAAGTCGTGGCTGACCGTCTGCTCGGCGGAACAGCAGAGTTCGACACGATCGACGACGCGACAAAACTCAAGCTGTCTGGAGTGGATGTCGCCAGCTTCGGCGACACCCGCGCTGCATCCGAGGGTGCGCTCGAAATCGTCTATGCAGACCCTGCCAGAGGTCTCTACCAGAAGCTCGTGGTGTCGGATGATGCCCGCACGCTGCTGGGAGGCATTTTCGTAGGCGACGCTGAGCCCTACGCCGGCCTGCGTCCCATGCTCGGACGAGAACTGACGAGCGAGCCCTCGGCGTATCTCTCCGCAGCTGGTGGCGCTGCACCAGGAGGGATCGACTTGCCCGATGACGCCCTGGTGTGCTCCTGCAACAATGTCTCAGCAGGCGAGATTCGTGCCGCGGTGCGAGGGGACAACGTGCAGGACCCGTGCACGGACCTCGCCACCCTGAAGTCCTGTTCACGGGCGGGTACGCAGTGTGGCTCCTGCGTTCCTCTGGTCAAGAAGCTCCTGGAGAGCGAGCTCACCCTGGCCGGAATTGCCGTGTCACGGGCACTCTGCGAGCACTTCGCCATCAGCCGCGCAGAATTGTTCGAATCGGTGCGGTTGCTCGAACTATCGTCGTTTGACGAGATCATCGGGCGCCTCGGAACCGGTCGCGGCTGCGACGTGTGCAAGCCAGCCGTGGCATCCGTTCTGGCCAGTCAGCACAGCGAGTACATCCTCGACCACGGGCGCGGAGCGCTGCAGGACACCAACGACCGAGCCCTCGCCAACATGCAAAAAGACGGCAGCTACTCCATCGTGCCGCGTATTCCTGGTGGCGAGGTGACACCGCAGAAGCTGGCGGTGATTGCGCGCGTCGCCATGGACTTCGGCCTATACACGAAGATCACCGGTGGCCAGCGGATCGACCTGTTCGGCGCCAGACTCGACCAGCTCCCCGACATCTGGCGGCAGCTCGTCGACGCGGGTTTCGAGTCTGGGCACGCCTACGGCAAGGCTCTGCGCAACGTAAAGAGTTGCGTGGGCTCCACCTGGTGCCGCTTTGGAGTGCAGGACTCCGTCAGCATGGCCATCCGCCTTGAGCTTCGATATCGCGGGCTGCGTGCACCGCACAAGTTCAAGCTAGGGGTCTCTGGCTGCGCCCGCGAGTGCGCCGAGGCTCGCGCAAAAGACGTCGGTATCATCGCTACCGACCAGGGCTGGAACATGTACGTCGGAGGCAATGGCGGATTCCAACCCGCGCACGCTCAGTTGCTGGCCTCCGATCTAGACGACGAGACGCTCATCAGATACATCGACCGCTACCTGATGTATTACATCCGCACGGCAGATCGCCTGCAGCGCACGGCCCGCTGGATGGAAGACCTGCCGGGCGGAGTAGATCACGTGCGCGAGGTCGTAGTGGATGATTCCCTCGGACTCGGCGCGGATCTCGAAGCCGCCATGGCCGCGCACGTCGATGACTACGAGGATGAATGGGCGGCGACCCTGCGCGATCCTGAACGCTTGAAACGCTTCCGCAGCTTCATCAACGCCCCGGATGCGCCGGACCTGGGATTCCCCCGTGTGGAGGAGCGTGGCCAGGCCAGGCCCGCGACAGCCGATGAACTCGCCGATCCCACCACCGTGCTGGTCTCGGGCACCGTCATCCCGCTCAGGCCTGGCCTGTGAAGCAGTCTGCGTCTCTGCCGAGTCTCGGCCGCGTCACCCTCGTCGGTGGCGGGCCAGGTTCAGAAGGACTACTGACTGTTGCCGCGGTCACAGCACTCGCCGAGGCGGATGTCGTGCTCTACGACAGACTCGCACCACACACCAGACTCGACGTACTCGCGCCGCACGCGCTACACATCGACGTGGGCAAACAGCCGGGA
>JBDTAD010000093.1:0-2327 GCA_039924815.1 Lacisediminihabitans sp. | reverse complement strand
GGTCACTCCGAGCAGCAGCCTGGTGCCATCCACGTCAATGATGACGACGGATGCCTTCGGCGAGATCGCCTGCTTCGTCACGATCGTGACGGGATGCCCGGCAGCACTCTTGCGCGAGCCGCGGGTGAGGCGTCGCTGCAGCATCCAGAGCAGGCCGAGAACGACTGCCAGGGAAACGATGACCCGTGCCCCGGAGAGGAATGTCTCCATTGGTTCAGGCCATGCCCTCTGCGACGTCAAGAATTTGGGTGATGCGCACTGCGTAGTCCTGGTCGATGACCACAATTTCGCCGTGGGCGATGAGCCGACCGTTGAGCAGCACGTCTGCGGGAGTTCCCGCGGAGCGGTCCAGCTCGATGACGGCGCCAGGCTCCAGGTTGAGCACGTCGCGCACGGCCATCTTGGTGCGGCCAATCTCCACGGTGAGTGCCATCTCCACGTTGCTGATGCGCCCAAGCTTGCCTGCAACGTTGCGCTTGGGGTCGGTTGCCGAGCCCTGAATCGCACCACCTTCGCGCATGCGGATTGCGAACCATCCGGCTGCTGTCTTGCCTGCCTTCAGCGCGTAGACGATGGTCTCTTCGTCGGAGAACAGTGCGGCTGCGTCATCGACGCGGGCGTCGCCCAACACTCCCGTGCCGAGCGGCTGGGCTGCGGCCTCGAGTGCGGGGCGCAGGACATCCGCGGGTGAGACGAGCGTGTCATCTCCGGCAGCCTCAGCGAGGGTGCTGGTGTCCGCGAGCACTACGGCCATGTCAGCCGCGGTACTGCCGACAAACGATGCGACGATGGCGGAACCGACTTTGTCGGCTACGGAATCACCGTCATCCAGCAGGGTCCAGGTGACGGCTGTTGCGCTCGGTAGCAGTGCGACGAGGGCGTCGGCTGCAGCATCCTGCAGCGTAAGAGTGGTGGACTTCTTCACGGTGTCTCCTTGGGTGATGCGGAAGGTGGAGCTTAGGATTCAGTGCCGACGACGACGCAGGCAAGCCGGGAGCCGTTTGCCCCCACTGCGGCGTGGCCCATGAGGTGGCCGTCGACGACGAGTTCGAGTGGTCGGTGCTGCGGGTGTGGGATGGGCAAAACATCGCCAACCATGAGACCCAGGATGTCGCTGGGCTTGACCTTGGCGACCGCGAGCCTGAGCGCGAGTTCGACCGGTGCCCAAGCCAGCTGAACTTCCATGAGCTCTTTTGCCTCGGCCACGCTCTTGGTCGGGTTAGCGTCACCGAGCTGCGGTAGCAGCGCTTCGGCGGGAATTGCGACGGTGGCTGGTGCACTGGTGTCACCGACGCGGATGTCGAAGGTTGCGACGATCATGAGGTCGTTGGTCGCTGCGGCCTGGGCGAACTGCGAGTTGTACTGGAAACTGTCCATTCGAATCGAGTTCTGCAAAAGGCCGCCGAGCGAGTAGCGCATGTCTTCCAACGCGTCGTCCATGAGTCGGCGAATCAGGGCCTGCTCCACCTGGGTGAACTTGCGTTCCTCGGCGACGTTGGCTCCGTGTCCGCCGAGCATGTATCCGATCCAATTCAGCGCCGACGAGGTGGGGAACTGGATGATGGCCTTGGGGATGATGTCTTCGAGCACGCAGAGCACCATCGCGGTGGTCGCGGGCAGCGACGCCGCATAGGCGTCGTAGCTGAGCATGATCACCTGTTCGCAGGTGACCTGCGAGAGAACACGAACCTTCGCGGTGAGCTGGGTGGCCCATTGTCGGGCGAACGTTTCGAAAGCGAGTTCCAGCACACGGGAGTGCTCGCGAGCGAGCGTCGTCGGACGTCGGAAGTCATAGACCTCTACCGTCTTGTTTGATTTCGCCGTTTTCGCCTTGCTCGCCTTGGCGGGCACGCCAACAACCGCTTGTTCCTGGACCGTCACAACGTGCACTATCGGCCGCTTGTACCCCGCGGTAAGGAAAAGATTTCTGTTCGCCTCGCGTTAGGTGCCCTCTAGCGCCTTGTCCACCTCCGCAAGGAGGGATCGCACGGCGTCGGATTGATCAGACAGAACCACGATGTCGACTCTCCGGTTCAGGGCGAGATCGTCGGCGCTTGTCCCCGTGGCCAGCGGCCTGGCCGAGCCATAGCCGACCGCTCCGATGCGCTCGCCAACGACACCGTCGGATTCGACCAGATGTCTCAGAACCCCTGTGGCACGCCCGGATGACAGTTCCCAGTTGGTGGGATACGGATACGCGGCCTGACGCTCGTCGGCATGGCCCTCCACCGAAACGTTGTACGAGCTTTTGCTCAGCGGCGGCCCGACGGCATCCAGCACGCGCACGGCAACCGCGCTCAGATCGGTGCGGTTTGTGTTGAAGTAGG
>JBDTAD010000092.1:0-3260 GCA_039924815.1 Lacisediminihabitans sp. | reverse complement strand
CGAACGGGAAGGCGGTGTTGATCCAGCTGATCGGGCGCGAAGCCACGAACAGGGAGGCGACAACTCCTGGGCGCTCAGCTGTGCGCATCCGAGCCTCTCTTCCTGAGCAGCAACCAGAGTGCCGGCAGCAGCATGAGCCCGGCCAGCGGGTAGGCAAAGTCCTCCAGCGGGGCGAGGCCGATCGACAAGCCGGAGGTGAAACGCGAATCGTAGGCAACCAGGCCGACTCCGATCATCACGTTGTCGAACACCGCGGTCAGCGCCAGCACCACGACACCTGCAATCACGACCGGAAGCCACCACCGGTGAACCAGCGCGCGCCTGCTCGGCGCGGTGGTGAGAGCCGCCACGAGAACGAGTGCGGCGATGACGAGGAAGACGAGGCTGAGCAGTGTGTAACTCACGAGCGACCCGCCTTCTGGCGGCTGCGAAGCTGGTCAACCCCGGTAATGAGCACCATGGTGAGGTAACACAAGAAGACGAGAAAGAACGGCTCTTCCAGCGGCAGCTCCGGCGCCAGAAGCACACCGGTCATGATGGCCGTTTCGCCTCGAAAGAAAATTCCCAGGCCGATGCCGAAGAAGTCCCAGACCAACAAGAAGGCGAGACCGAGCGCGATCACGATCGCCGCTCGCCGGGCATCCCGCCAGAATAAAAGCCTGAATCGGTGATCGATCAGAGCCATGCAGGCGATCGCGACGAGGAGCGTTGCGAGGTAGAGAAAACTCATAGCGGCTCCGGTAATGCACCCGTGCTGGTGTCGCCACGCAGCCGCTTGATAACCAGTTCGGCGCTGATCAGGCACATCGGCAGGCCGATGCCCGGCACCGTGGTGCCTCCAGCGTAGAGCAGCCCGTCGATCTTGCTTGAGACATTTTTGCCCCGAAGGAACGCGCTTTGGCGCAGGGTGTGCGCTGGCCCGAGTGCGCTGCCCTTCCACGAGTTCAAATCCTGCTCAAAGTCGGCCGGGCCCATGGTTCGGCGCAGCATGATGCGCTCCGCGAGGTCGGGAATCTTCGCCCAGGTGCTGATCTGGCGGATGACCTCATCCGCGACCGCTTCGACCCGCGCATCGCCGGCGCCATCATCTCCGCCGTGCCCGATGCTGGGGTCGGCCGGAACCGGCACGAGCACGAAGAGATTCTCGTGCCCTTGCGGGGCGACGGCAGAATCTGTGGCGCTTGGTCGGCAGACATAGATGGATGCCGGGCTCGGCACCGAAGTTTCTGAGCCGAAGATGCGACCGAAGTTGTCTGCCCAGTCTTCGGTGAAGAACAGGCTGTGGTGGCTGAGTTCTGGCAGTTCTCCGCGAACGCCAAGAAACACCAAAATTGCGCCGGGGCCGGCGGTGCGCTTGTCCCACCACTCTTGCGGATAGCTGCGGAGTGCGGCTGGGAGCAGTGCTGTCTCGGTGTGGTGCAGGTCTGCCGCGGAGACCACGACGTCGGCGTCGAGGTGCTGTGGTGTGCCGTCGGTGTCGAGGTAATCCACCCCGGTGACCTTCGGTTTGCCGGAGCCACCCGTGGTGATCTGCGTCACCGTGGAACCGGTGAGCGTGGTGACGCCCGCGCTTTCTGCGATCCTGGCGATGCTGTCGATGACTGCCGCGAAGCCGCCATCCGGATAGAACACCCCGTCCTCAAGGTCGAGGTGGCTCATCAGGTGGTACATGCTCGGCGTCATCGAGGGCGCTGAACCCAAAAAGACCGCGGGGTAGCCGAGAATCTGCTGCAGCCTCGGGTCTTTCACGAAGCGGGCCACGTAGCGGTCGAGCGGCTGGAGGAGCAGCCGCATGAGCTTGCCGGTGCGCCCCAACACCTCGCCCACCAGCAGCGGCCGGAACGAAGCGAAGGTCGTGTAAAGAAAACGGTCGACGGCGATGCGATAGGTGTCGCGAGCGGACGCGAGATAGCGTTCGATCGCCGCCCCCGCACCGGGTTCGATGCGCTCAAAGGTGCGCACGTTCTCGGCGCGGTCCGCGACGATATCCACCGTGTCTTGGTGCTTTTCAAAGAACACTCGGTATCCCGGATCGAGCCGGGTCAGGGCGAGCTGCTCAGCGGAGGAAGTGCCCATCAGCCGATAGAAGTGGTCGAATACTCCCGGCATGAGGTACCACGATGGGCCCGTGTCAAAGCGGAAGCCGTCGCGCTCCCAGCTTCCCGCCCGCCCGCCGAGTTCGTGGCGTGCTTCGAGGATGCTGGTGCGATAGCCCTCTCTGGCCAGGAGCGCAGCGGTGGCCAGCCCCGCAATGCCTCCCCCAATGACCACGGCTGTGCCGCGGTGTCCAGTGCCGTTCATGACGTGCGCCCGCCGCGATTACGCACTTTGGCGCGCAGGAGGATCCGAAGCTTGACGGAGTTCGGAACGCTGATTCTGGTGTGCAGCAGCGTCGCTGCGGACGTGCTGCGGATGCGAGCGCTGAGCTCCGCAAAGAGGCCGTGCGCAGCATCGATAGCAACTCGGCAGTTGGCTGGAAGCTCGGGGATGACCGCTGCGGCCGCGGCAAGGTCGTTGTCGATGTCGTTGAGAAGGGCCAGCTTCTCTGTCTCAGCGAGTCGTTCGGGATCAATCGTCGGAAAGTAATTGCGGTGCAGGCCGTCCCAATCAGCACTGAGATCCCGCAGAAAATTGACCTTCTGAAACGCGGAGCCAAGCTTCTGAGCGCCGTGCTCTAGGCGAGCGCGCTTCTCGTCCGTGCATCCCTCAGCGTTGAGGAACACGCGTAGACACATGAGCCCGATCACCTCAGCAGAGCCGTAGATGTAGTCAGCAACCTGCTCTTCAGTGAAGGGCGCTGAGTCAAGATCGCGCCGCATCGACGCGAAGAATGGTGCGGTGAGTTCCCGCCCGATCCCTACCGAACGTGCTGTGGCCGCGAAGGAATGCACCACGAGGTTCGTGCAGTACCCGGTCTCCACGGCAAGTGCAGTTTCGACCTCCAAGGCGTCGAGCATGGCCAGTTGCGCGGCAACCGTGAGGCCCGCCTGAGCCGCGGCGCCGTCCACAATCTCGTCGGCGATGCGCACGAGACCGTAGATGTTC
Source organism: Lacisediminihabitans sp. (assembly GCA_039924815.1). Taxonomy (GTDB): domain Bacteria; phylum Actinomycetota; class Actinomycetes; order Actinomycetales; family Microbacteriaceae; genus Parafrigoribacterium_A. Next base: position 215 of record JBDTAD010000092.1, on the reverse strand, counting down.
TCAACGTCTGGCCTGATCGATTTGTCGAGCAAGCTCGCGGCCATCCCAAAGGACGTCGAATATTCATGGATGATCGTTGCGGAACTTTTGTGAGCCACGCGCGTGTAGAGCGCGAGGCCGGTATCGCCGCGGCGTTGGCTCACCGGGAACGCTCGGCGGCTTTAGACGCTACCTCGATGAGCTGCTCGCGCAACGCTGCCGGAATAGCGGGCGTA
>JBDTAD010000091.1:0-1532 GCA_039924815.1 Lacisediminihabitans sp. | reverse complement strand
GCTTCGCATAGGTGGGCCAAGGAGGGCGGTCCCGAGCCTCGATCTGAGGCAGTCAAGCGTCTCGCGTTTGCGTATGAGCAGTGGCAGAAAATCACTGAGGTGGAGGGCGAGCACGTCGCGCGGCTGTGGTTCGTCGGCGCCAATCCTTGGCTCGACTACGACACCCCCGTGAATGCGATCCGCGAAGGACGCCTGGAAGAGGTCGGGCGCGCTGCACACGCCCTAGTCGATGATTCGTTCAGTGGTTGAGACGCGATAGCCAGCGCCAGACAACCGCTACTGCGACCGCTCAGAACGAAGTTTGCAAGTATCTATCTGCGTTGAACTCCTGAAATGGAGTGTCGCCCCGGACGTACAACGGATGACGAGGGTGGCCGAACTTGGTTGGCTGACCAAGCGACATCCAGTCGCAGCCGGCATCGGATGTGACTCGCACGATGCCCCGCAGCAACGTGGGCAGATACGCCCTCGACTTGACGAGCCCGCCCCAGGCGGCCAGAAGAGTACGCGGCCGATCACCGATCGCGTTCATGATCTGCCGCTCGTTCTCGGCCTTTAGCTCCGGGCAGTGCTCCTGGTCCATACCCTTCGGATCTGTCGAGATCTGCGGGTAGACGTTCAACATCGTCCAACTGTCGTAGCCGTTGTCCGCGGCGAATCTACTCACACGTGCAACAGTGCGATCCAGTGAGTTCGGGACTGCGGTGCTTGGATTGATCCCGAAGCAGATGAGCGGGTTTTCCCCGACTGTTCCCAGCACGAATCGCGCTGAGCCATCTGCTGTGCGCTCCCACACCCATTGCTGCTCGCGCTTGCTGTTCATGCTGTCTGTGCTGTTCATGTCGCCCATGCTGTTCACCATCACTTCCCCGTCGCTCCCAGCATGGCAGTCGCTACGGACAGTTCCGTGGTCCTAAAGCCTCCGAGCACGGGCAGCTCTCACCCCGAGTCACTTTGCGTGGGTCAGCGCCCGGCGCCTCTGCGTCGGATACGCGCGCTGAGGACGAGCGCCACCACGAACCAGGACAGCAGCAGCACTGGTCCGAAGATCTGAACTACAACGCCGTACCGAGGGTTCAACGAGAGCGGGATGCAGATGATCTCGATGAGCACGACCACGACCGTGATCGGCCACAAGGGACGTTTCCAGATCACCGATACGTCGAAGTCGTCCCTATTCATCTGCAATAGCCTCCCGAGTAGCTCCACGTCCACCAGGTCACGGCAGGGGGAATCCCGTCCCCTGGACCCCTGGGCTTGGTGATCCTGAAGCTTCCGTGCACACCTTTCGGGTTTGCTCTCATTGAAGACCGGTGGGACGACTCCCACAGAAACGCCACATGGCCAGCACCGCTTGTTCGTCAGCGGTGGCTAGCCGACCTTACGCCTCGAGGAACCGTCCCATCGATAGTCAATTGCCGCGGTTCACGCTCGATCTCTCACCGCGGCTTGTCGCGATGTGCTTGTCGCGTGTGCAGAGATGCACAGTCAGCGCGGTTGCCAGCATGAATATCCCGGCGAGGAGAACCCCG
>JBDTAD010000090.1:0-7238 GCA_039924815.1 Lacisediminihabitans sp. | reverse complement strand
TGTTGACGCCGGCGATCTTCAGGGCGAAGCCCATGTTCTCGGCGACGGTCATGTGCGGGTACAGAGCGTAGTTCTGGAAGACCATCGCGATGTCGCGATCCTTCGGCGGAACGTCGGTGACGTTGCGCTCTCCAATGAGGATGTTGCCCTCGTTGACCTCTTCGAGGCCAGCGAGCATACGCAGCGAGGTCGACTTGCCACAGCCGGATGGGCCGACCAGTACGAGGAACTCACCGTCGGCGACCTGCAGGTCCAGCTGGTCAACAGCCGGTCGGGTCGAGCCTGGGTAGATTCGTGTTGCCTTGTCAAAGGTCACTGATGCCATGGTTGTACAACTCCTTCACCGGCAGGTACGTGCCGGACGATCCGTAGTGAATGGATGGGCGGTGCTTTGTCTTATTATGGCACCGACGTGGCCCGGTCAATAATCGGCGCGGGCCCGGTGGGCTCCGCATCCGCACTGAACAGCTCTTTCGACTCCCAGAGGCGCGGGATCGGCCAGTAGGGTGGTTCAGCTACCGCTTGGGCAATTCCCAGACTCGCTGTTTACTATCCATAGTGCTCGCGCAGTAGCTGGATCCGAGCAGATATCTCAAGGTGAGGGTGAATGACCGAGGGCGATACGGGCGACGATCGTCTGAGCAAAAGTGACAGGCGAGAGGTGGCCCGCCGTAAGGCGCAAGCGCTGAGGGCCGAGCAGAAGAAGAAGGATCGGCGTCGCCGGGTTCTTCTTCAAGGCGGCATTGCCGTGGGTGTTCTTGCGATTATCGCGGTTGTTGCACTGATTATTAGTAACACCTATCTGAAGCCTCCCACGGCAGGTCCATTGAACATGGCCAGCGACGGCATCACCATCGGACAGGGCCTCAAGGCGAAGACGACAGGGGCGGTGCAGCCCGGGGATGAGCCCGCTTCATCGGCATCCAGCAATCCGAAAGTCATTAACATCCGGCTGTATATCGATTACCAGTGCCCCCTCTGCAAGAAGTTCGAAATGGTCAACGAGAAGCAGCTGATCACTTGGCTTAAGACCGGTGCCGCAACGCTGGAGATTCATCCCTTGGCAATCCTGGACGCTGCGTCCGGTGGTGCGAAATACTCGACCCGCTCGGCGAACGCTGCGGCGTGTGTCGCAAATTATTCGCCCGACAGCTTCTTCGCATTCAACGGGTTGTTGTTCCAGAAGCAACCAGCCGAGCAGAGTTCGGGACTGACAGACCTGCAGCTCATATCGATGACAACAGACGCGAAGGTAAAGCGTCCAGTTTCTATTAAGAACTGCATCCTGAACCAATCGTTCAAAACCTGGGTGAATGCATCCACGGTGAGGGCCTTGTCAGGCCCGATCCCTGGCTCCAAGCTGGATAAGGTGAGTCAGACACCGACGGTGCTCGTCGATGGCGTGAAGTTCCCGGGAGACCTCGACAGTGCGAATGACTTTGCACTGTTCGTCAACACCGCAGCTGGCAATATTTTCACTGAGGAATCGACCGCAACGCCGACGCCAACGCCGTCAGCGAGCGCGACCCCCGCTCCGTAACGTCGTTGGGGCGGATCAGCGCGGAGGCGATGCTTCGCGCCGCATCATGGCTCGGTGCCACTCCGCTCAGCGCACTGACTTGCGCTCGTAGATCACCATCGACCAGACGTAGCCGACGATCGTGATCGCGACACCCCATCCGATCGCGAGTACCGGGCTCCAGCCGAGTGGAGTACCGAGCAGCAGCCCGCGCACGGTTTCGATGAACGGCGTGAACGGCTGGTACTGAGCGAACCCCTGCAGCCAGCTCGGCATCGAGTCGGTGGGCACGAAGCCACTGCCGAGCATCGGCAGGAGCGTCAGGATCATGGGCAGGTTGCTCGCGGTTTCGACCGTCTTCGACTGCATCCCCATTCCGATTCCGATCCAACTGACCGCGAACGCGATGAGGACGATCAGGCCGGAGGCGGCGAGCCACTCGATCGGCGAGGCCGTGGGGCGAAAGCCGACAGCGAGTCCGACACCGAGTATGAGGGCGACGGCGATGATCGCCTGAATTGTGTTGCCGAGCACGTGGCCGGCGAGCACCGCGGCCCGGGAGATGGCCATGGTGCGAAATCGCGCCGTTATGCCCTCGGTCATGTCCATCGCCACGGTAATCGCGGTACCGCTCGCGGTGCCCGCGATAGTGATCAGAAGGATGCCGGGCATCACATACGCGAGGTAAGCCGCCCGCCCACCGGTCGGGTCGACTCCCGGCAGGCCCGCTCCGAGCGTGCCACCAAACACGAACACGACGAGCAGCAGGATGACGACCGGCCCGAGGATCGTAAACATAGACAGGCCGGGGTAGCGGATCATGTGCAGCAGGTTGCGCCGCAGCATCGTAATCGAGTCGGAGACGACGTGCGACTGCCGCTGGGCGGTCGCGCGCGTATCCGCCTGAGGCTGGTGGTGCAGGGTGGCGCTGGTCATGATGGGCTTCCCTTCGTGTCGACCCGGCTTGATCGCTTGCTCGTACCAGTGAGGGCGAAGAACACGTCGTCGAGGTCCGGGGTGTGGATGCTGAGGTCGTCGACCTCGAGGTGGGCCGCATCTAGGCGGTCCAATACGGTGCGTAGCGCGCCGATGCCGCCGTCGCTCGGCACGGTGAGAGTGAGCGCGACGTCGTCGCCGGTGGAGCCGTCGAGCACGCGAGAGGCCTCGTCGAACGCTGCGGCATCCGCGAACCGACGCCGGAGGTGGCCGCCGGGCACGAGGCGGTTGAGCTCGTCTGGAGTGCCCTCGGCGACGATGTGGCCGCCGTCGAGCACCGCAATGCGGTGGGCGAGTTCGTCGGCCTCTTCGAGCTGCTGGGTGGTGAGTAGCACCGTTGTGCCGTCCGCGACCAGGCCGCGCACGATGTCCCACATCGTGTGGCGGCTACGCGGGTCGAGGCCCGTCGTGGGTTCGTCGAGAAAGATCACGCTCGGCGAGGTGACGAGGGTCATCGCGAGGTCAAGGCGGCGCTTCATTCCGCCGGAATAGGTGGCGAGCGGCTTGCGGGCGGCCTCGGCGAGGTCGAATTGCTCGAGCAATTCGGCGGTGCGCAGCTTCGAACGTTTCGCGCCCAAGTGCCGCAGCCTCGCCATCAGCAGGAGGTTCTCTTCGCCGGTGAGCAGACTATCGACGGCTGAGAACTGGCCGGTGAGGCCGATGGCGGCACGTACGCCGTCCTGGTCGCGCACGACGTCGCATCCGTCCACCGCGGCGGTGCCGCCGTCGGGGCGAAGCAGCGTCGCGAGGATGTGCACGGTCGTCGTCTTGCCGGCGCCGTTTGGTCCGAGAAGCGCAGTCACGGTGCCCGCGGCAACCGTGAGGTCAATGCCGTCGAGCACAACCTTGGCGCCGTAGGACTTGCGAAGTCCGTGGATTTCGATTGCTGCAGTGGTCATGCCAGTTCCTTCCTCTGGGGCGCGTGTTCAGCGAGCGCGTTGGATGGTGATGTCGCCGTACTGGGTGCGCGCGTGCACTGAGACGGTCTGCTCTGACTCGCCCGGAGCACTATCGCCGTCGAGCTGATTGCGCACATGCCCCTCCTTTGAGGAGAGGTCGAGCCAGGCCGGAACGCCTGCGCGCACGCCGATCGTGAGTTGCCCGTAGCCGCTCTCGACCTCGATCGATCCGCTCGAAACTTCTCGCAGCTGGATGCTGCCGTACGCGGTCTTCGCCGTCACCGAGCCGAGCGCTTTCGTGATGTCGAGGTCGCCGTAAGAGAGTTTGGCGTCGAGGTCACCGCCGGATTCTCCGACAGAGATACTGCCGTGGGAGGCCTTGAGCAGTGTGTCGCCGGTGACAGCGCCGATGCGGATCTGGCCGTGGTCGGCCGTGATTTCCACCGCGCCTTCGGCAGTGCCGAGTGTCGCATTGCCATGCCCGTTGCGCAGCCAGAGGTCGCCGGTGGTGTCAATCTCCACCGGGCCCATGGAGCTCTTGATGCGGGTGGCGCCGAGGCGGCCGGCGGTGCGCACGGCGCCGACCGAGTTCTCGGCGGTGACTCGAGATCCGGTGGGTAGTTCGATCTTCACATCGACCGATTCGGTCGGGCCGATGACGCTGAAGCGAGGTTTCGGGCCGGTGATGGTGAGCCGCTCACCGTCGAAGTCGACCGTGGTCTCGTCGGCGCCGCGTCGATCGACGGGCTTGGCTGGGTTGGTCGCTGACACGGTGACGACGGTGTCGGCACGGTCGCTAGCGATGACCTCGATCGCGCCGACCTGCAGGTTGATGGCGAGGTCGATTGGGGAGGGTGTGGTGAACGTGGGCATGGCGAGGCATCCCTTTCTCTGGGCGTGGTTGTGGAGCTCCGCGCTGCGCGGGGCTGGTGATGTGTCGGGCTTTGTCGCGTGGTCGGTTTATCGCGCCCAGCCGGCGAAGTTGTCGCCGGTGCGCAGCGTGCGCTGGGCGGATCGTCGTTGCTTGGGTTGCAGGGCGGCCGCGATCGCGCGCACCAGCCACGTGTTGACGGAGAGTCCGTCGGCGGTGGCCGCTTCATCCACGCGGGCTTTGAGGGCATCCGGCAGTCGCAGCGTCGTGCGCGAGGTGCTCGCGTCGTCGAGATCGACGGATGCCGGGAGCGCCTCATCCGTCTCCGTCGGAGGCACCTGCTGGCTGACCACGAACTCCACCTCGCGCCCGCGCAGCCGCAGGTCGACCGAGCCCGGTGCGAGCTCGCGGGTGATCTCACCGACCGCAGCGGACAACACGTCGAGCAACACCAACCGTGTGGCGGCATCCAGTCCGACGGCGAGCCGCTCGGCAGCGGCACGAGTGTCTTCTGTGCCGCTGTCTGCAGCGCTCACCAACTGCCGCTGAAGGTCACTGACGTACTGCCCAAGTTCCATGCCACCATAATGACACCACAGTGGTGTCATGTCAACTTAATTTGGTGTCATCCGGCGGAACCATGGGATCCTACGGCCGATATCCCTTCACGCACGTTTGCTGTGCTGCGGTCTGCCCGGTGACACTCGCTGGAAGCGTCACACCATCACTGGGAGCCGGCGATGCAGCGTCGGTCGGTGCTGGTGTACCGGAGGCCGCGGGGGTCTCAGGAGCCGCAGGGGTTGGGGCAGCGAGCACCGTCGCCCGACCAAGCTTTCCAGAGAGTATTAGCGGCTTATCCGTCGCTAGCGCGGCGTTAACCATGGCATCGTCCGGCTCTAAAGCAACAACCCTGCCCGGGTAAGCGGGATTAGATGTGGTCGGGTATTCGAGGAACACGATGTTATTGAGGCTGATTTTCTTGAGTGCTAGGGCGATCGCGACCATCGTTGTTGGGTAGGCCAAGGTATCTGAGAATTGCATGTTGGCCACAGCCGCATTCGCAAGCTTGTAGAGGCTCAGCGGATTGTTCAGAACGCCTTGGGAAGTGAGCTTGCGCATCAGTGCGGAGAGGAAGGTCTGTTGGCTGCTGATGCGTCCCAGGTCGCTGCCATCTCCAATTCCGTGTCGGCTGCGAACAAACGCGAGAGCTTGTGCGCCCTGCAGAGTCACTTCGCCGGCCGGTAGATTCAAGCCAACGTAGCGGTCTTTGACCGGAGTCGCGAGGCAGACATCCACGCCGCCGACGGCATCCGACATTCCGATAACTCCGTCGAAGGTGATCAAGGCGGCGTATTGGATGTTCAGGCCGGTGAGTTGCTCTGCTGCCAGCACCACGCACGAAAGTCCGCCGCGCGATGCTGTTGTGTTGAACATCGCCATCGAGGCACCCGGCCGCACGTGTCCGTTGGGTTGTGGGCATGCGGGAATCGTGACGAGTTCGTCTCGCGGGATGCTGATAACCTCCGCGTGCGTGTGGTCAGCGGAAATGTGCAGCACCATCGTCACATCGTTGCTGCCCACCCCGGAGCTGCCGGCCAGGTCTGCTTTGTCCTGAAAACCAGCTTGCCCGGTGCGGGTGTCAGTTCCCGTAAGCAGAAGGTTCACGGCACCGGTGATGGAGCCGACCTCGGGAATCGGAGCAGTCTTGTGGCCTGCGAGTTGGACCAGGTGAACCGCAGGTTTGATTTTCGAAAAAGTTTGGACTACCGCGACGCCGGTAATGGATGCGGCACTGATGACTGCGACGGCCGCCGTGATGCCGACAAGCTTTAGAATGACTCCGGCTGGTTTCTTATTCTTTAATTGGCCGTGTCGGATGGGAAGCGCCCTGCTAACGTGAGTGCGCTCCTGGCGGTGTCCTGCCATCAGGCCTTCTTCCGTATCCGTGCCGGCCCAGGGTGAGGGCAAACTCCTCCGGGATTTTAGGCCATTATTCCTGAAAGAACCTTGGGGCATCTCCGCGGTTCGTCATACCCGCGAGGCTGGCCGGCCGTCACCGGATGCCCCGCGAGGCTGGCCAGCCGTCACCGGATGCCCCGCGCGGTGAGCGCGTCCCCGAGCTCATCCGCGTGCTTGAGCGCCATCACGAGAAAGGGAACGACGAAGGTGCGCAGTTCACCGCGCGAGCCCCGTGCCCGCTGAGCGTCACGCACCTCGCGCGCGAGCCCGGCCAACACCGGGATGGTATTTAGCGTCACCGCGAGGAGCAGTGCAACCCGCTGCGCGTCGACGCGAAGTCGCTCCAGTGGCCTGAGACCCCGTTCAACCGCATCGAGCAGCGCAGTGACGCGGGTCGTGATGACGAGCAGCGCCGCGAGTACGATCGCCGCGGTGACCCGCGCGGTATTGGAAACGGCTGCCTCGGGTCCGAGGAAAATCAGTTGGCCGGCGATGGTGATCAGGATGATCCACCGCACGGCCCACGTCTGGCGGGCGAGATCGCGCATGCCGAGCATCCCGTCGCGCAGGTCCGCAACCGCGTAGGCGAGAACGCTGATCGCTGTTGCCGTGACGGCAGCCCACCAGGCGGACGGCAGCATGGAAACCGCGAGGACGAGGGCCAGTAACAGCAACGTTTTGGGACCGGCGGACATGCGGTGTAGCCAGCCATTACCGTGGCGGTACAGCGTCAACACTGGAGCATCGCCTCATACTCGGCGAGAATCTTCCGGGGCTCGCCGACTGCTGCGACGCTTCCCTCGGCGAACAGTACGGCCGTGTCGCAGCGCGCGGCAAGCGCGAGATCGTGGGTAACCAGCACAAGGCGGTGCCCAGCATCCTCGAAAAGGTGGTCCGCCACACGCCGCGCATTGCGGGCATCCAGATAGGCGGTCGGTTCATCGGCAATGACCAGCTCTGGCCTGCGCACAAATGCCCCGCACAGCGCGAGCAG